>CAZGDT010000061.1:0-8053 GCA_964524245.1 uncultured Eubacterium sp.
AATAACGGAAGACTGCATTTCACTTCAAGAACGCAGGCAGTCAAAAAGACGAAAATAAGCCCTGCCATAAATAATATTTTATGGCGGGGCTTATTTTTCTGCTGAACAGTCAAGAACAAAAAAAGATATAACGGCGCGAGAAGCAATGCATGAGGAAGTATTGAAGAAAAATACAAAACAATTCCATACAGACCGCGAAAGAAAATAAAAAACATCAACAACAGCCCGTTTCTCACCCCTGTATATACCGTAAAAGCATTCTGATATCCCCTGCTTATTCTGCCAAATGAAACTAACGCAAATAAAAGAAGGTATTTCCCATGATTCCAAAGGGATTTTGTCCAAAGTAAAAAGAAAGTATTATTATTCACGGACCAGGATGCTGTATTATTTTCAAATTGTGCCTGCATTGTTTCAAATGAATTATGAAAAACATAGAAAAAGACAGCTCCACAAAAAAAACCGATCAGAAAATACAAAACAATTCTCTGAATGTAATCTGTACTTTCCGATCGATTATAATGCTTCTTTCGATGATTGCGCATAGTTCCACTCCTCTCAGGCAAAAAGCCTTTTACATAGTATGTGGACAAAGAACTTTATATGCCATAATACCGGCAATGGTTTTTCCGTCTGTAATTTCTCCTCTGCGAATCATTTCTACCACATCTTTCAATGTATAGCGTTCAATTCTGACAAATTCATTCTCATCCAGATGCTGTTTGGATGGAATCAGCTTCTCTGTGTAATAAATGGCAATTTTTTCACTGGTGTAGGCAGCCGCTGAATGATAGTCAATCAAATGGTGAATTTCATCTGAGCGATATCCGATTTCTTCCTCCAGTTCTCTGGCAGCACATGTTTCATAATCCTCATCAAGTGAATCACGCCCGCCTGCTGGAATTTCCAATAATAAATCATCAATAGCTCCGCGATACTGACGAACCAGAATTATTTTTCCATCTTCATCTATGGGAATAATGGCCGATGCTCCCTTATGCTCCAAGACGTCCCAATGCGTAATATTTCCATTTGGGACTTTTAATTCATAGGTATAGAAATCTAAAATACGTCCATGATGCTCCATTTTTTTTCCTAATATCTTAAATTTTTCCATATAATTTACTCCTAATTCTTAAAGCTGTGAATCGGCGCAGGAATCCGTCCGGTTCTCGTTATAAAGTCATCACAGGCAAAAGAATTTACCGGCATAATCGGTGCATACCCCAACAAACCGCCAAATTCAGCCTGTTCTCCCACCGTTTTTCCCTGAACGGGAATCAAACGGACTGCCGTCGTTTTTTGATTCACCATTCCAATCGCCATTTCATCCGCAATGATTCCGGCAATCGTCGTTTCTTTTGTATCCCCCGGAATTGCAATCATATCCAGTCCCACGGAACATACACACGTCATCGCTTCCAGTTTTTCCAGCGTCAATGCACCTTCTGTTACCGCATCAATCATCCCCTGATCTTCACTGACGGGAATAAAGGCTCCGCTTAATCCTCCAACATAAGATGAAGCCATAACACCGCCTTTTTTTACCTGGTCATTAAGCATGGCAAGTGCCGCTGTCGTTCCCGGTGCTCCCGCTCTCTCTAATCCGAGGCTTTCAAATATTTCTGCAATACTGTCTCCCACTGCCGGGGTCGGTGCAAGGGATAAATCAATGATACCAAACGGAACTCCAAGTCTTCTTGATGCCTCATTCGCCACCAGCTGTCCGACACGTGTAATCTTGAATGCTGTCTTTTTGATTGTTTCACAAACAGAAGCAAAATCTTTCCCTTTCACTTTATCAAGCGCTGTTTTCACAACTCCCGGTCCACTGACACCTACATTGATGACAGCATCACCTTCTGTTACTCCATGAAACGCTCCTGCCATAAAAGGATTATCATCCGGTGCATTACAAAAGACAACTAATTTTGCACAGCCAATGGAATCCTTATCAGCTGTTAATACCGCTGTTTCCTTAACAACTTTTCCCATCAGAAGGATTGCATCCATATCCAGTCCTGTCTTTGTAGAACCAACATTCACGGAACTGCAAATATATTCCGTAGAAGCAAGTGCCTTAGGAATCGACAGAATAAGATTGCGGTCTGCTTTTGTCATCTTTTTTGAAACAAGTGCCGTATAACCGCCAATAAAATTGACTCCGACTGTCTTTGCTGCACGATCCAGCGTTTGTGCTATTTTGACAAAATCATCCGGTTCGTGGCAGGCGGAACCGCCAACCAGTGCAATTGGTGTTACGGATATCCTTTTATTCACAATCGGTATTCCAAACTCTCTGCCTATTTCCTCTCCGACAGGCACTAAATCTTTCGCCGTTGTTGTAATTTTCCTGTAAATGTTATCACACAACCGATCGAGATTACTGTCAATGCAGTCTAACAGACTGATTCCCAATGTAATCGTACGAACATCAAGATTTTCTTTTTCAATCATTTTATTAGTTTCAATGACTTCATTTATGTTTATCATGGTATAAGCCTCCATAGCACCTTATAAGCGGTGCATTTTATCAAAAATTTCTTCTCTCTGCACACGTATCACACAACCGATTTCTTCCCCCAGCTTTTCCAGTTCATCAGACGCCTCAACAAACATCTTTTCTAACAGGGAAAAATCAACAATCATCATCATATTAAAATAACCGTCTACAATTGTCTGTGATATATCGAGAATATTGATTTTATTCTCAGCCAGATACGTACATACTTTAGCTATGATTCCTACACTGTCTTTTCCAACCACCGTAATAATTGTTTTCTTCATTGAATCCTCCGTTCTAAGCTATTTTTATAGGCTTATTTTTATTCTATCGTCAACAGTCTCGTTGGTTCATTGCGTTTTGCCACCAGCAATTCTGTATCCATCCTGTTCCATGCGGAACTGTTCTCCAGTTCATAAGCAACTGTCTGGTAAGCCAGTTCCGGAAAATTGTTTTCCTGACTGAGATGACCCAGCAAAACATGCTGAAGACCGGGATGCAGTATTTCCTGAATCAGCCCGGCTGATGCATCATTCGACAGATGTCCTTTTTCGCTTAATATTCTCATTTTTAATGCATAGGGATAATTCCCTACCTGAAGCAGATTAATATCATGATTTGCCTCAACCAAAACCGAATCGCAGCTTTTCAGGTGTTTTACCAGATTTTCCGTATAACATCCCATATCCGTGGCAACAGCAGCCTTCTTTCCATCTGACTGAACCGTATAACAGACCGGATTGACGGCGTCGTGAGAAATTGATACCGGCATTACTTCCATGTCACAAAGTGAAATTATTCGTTCCGGTTCTACCGGAACAAACAACTCTTTTTCTATGCCTTTCATATTCCCTTTTGCCCATATGGCTGAAATTGTCTGCTCCGTGGCGTAAACAGGGATTGGCGCCCTCCTCAATACCGGCCCCAATCCGCTGATATGATCACTATGTTCATGCGTGATAAAAATCGCCTGTATCTTATCCAAAGATAACTTTTGTGCTTCCAAACCCTCACATATGCGCTTCCTGCTGATTCCCGCATCAATCAGTATGCCCGCTTCTTTTGTGCCTATGTAAATACAATTGCCGCTGCTCCCGCTGGCAATACTGTACAATTGCATGAGTACTCACCTCATTCTGTTTCTTATGTCATTACATCTTTGCACTTATTTTATCGCTGTCAATCGTAATCTGATCCCTGCCATTCTTCTTTGAATGATACATCGCCCAATCCGCTCTCGTCAAAAGCTCTCCCGGATCGGCACAGGTCTCCGGATAACTTGCAATCCCGACACTGACACGAACCTGTATCGTTTTACCGTCATATACAACTTCCTCACTTCGAATTTGTTCGTGTATTTCTTTCACTATTTTATGTGTTTCTTCCAGACCTTTTCCGCAAAACGCCACAACAAACTCCTCGCCGCCGTATCGTCCTGCAATTCCCGCATGAATAAGTGCACCTTTATTTAAGAGCGTAGCAACATAACGAATAACTTCATCACCACACTGATGTCCATATGTGTCATTCACCATTTTGAATTTATCAATATCAAACAGAGCCAGCGAAACAGGAACTTTTCGTTCCATGGCATCGGTCAGATAACCATTTAAGAGTTCCGTTAAATGACGTCGGTTATAGATTCTTGTTAATCCGTCACGAATCGCCATATCGTTCATTTTCGCATAAAGTCTTACATTTGCAATTCCGATACTCAGCTGACTGGCAATATTTTCATAGAATGCGCGGCTGTCCATAAATGCATTGATACGGTTTTTTCCGACAAATAATGTTCCAAGCCGCTCTTCCTGATTCATAATCGGAAGACAGATAATGGAAGGAAGCTCCTGTTCCGGTGTCATTTTTGCAAACAATTTCACGGAATCCGTTTCTGTATTCTGTATATACGTCTTTGTAAGAAGCAGAAGCTCTTTTAAATCCGTATCATGAACTGAACTCGTCAGGTTTTTCTCATAGGACTCTCCCATAACGGATGCCATCGCAAGAAAGCGTCCTTTCGGTTTCTCTCCCGGTACGAGAAGAGAATTGTCTTCTTCCAGGATAATGGCCACCACATCCATATCCAAACGAATCTGCATAATATTTACAACACGTCTCAGCATATTCTCTTTTTCGATGGAAGCGGCAATCGCCGCGGATATTTCATTTTGAACGGACATCTCGTCATGCGAACGATTAATCTTTTTATTTGCAGCCTGCAATTCAATTTTTTGCATTCCAAGTTTCTCATTGACAAGATTAATTTTTTCCTGATGTTCATGGAGCACTTCATTTACTTCATTCAAATCTTCCATGGCACGATTCTGTTTCAAGATCTGCTGTTCAAAATAATCCCATATGACAGCCAGCATTTCTCCAATGGAAATCAGAAGGACAAGCACGCATACAACAGTGGCGGCTTCCCGAATTCCTATCCCCAGCGTCACCCGGCTTTCTCTGTCCTGAATCAGAAAAACCAGCATTGCAACAGACACAACACCATATGCCAGCGAAAAAAGGAAGTAAAGAATCATTCTGCCGGTTTTTTGACCGATTGCAAGATAAAAAAACAGTTCGCAATAATACAAAATCATCAAAACAAGGAAAACAATTCCTTCCAATTTCGTAAATGAAAGATAATAAAAAGTAAGCATAACCGCCGGTCGGACTATATAAAATACCCTTCCCGCGTGAGTCTGTTCTGTTAGGAAATTATTCTTTCCCTTATAACCAATCAACTCAACAATTGCACATAAAACAGCAAAAACAGTAAGGCAAACATATTTTTCGATAATTCCCGCTTCGCCACTGAAATAGTAAGTAATGCAATATATCAGCAGACTGATATCAACGCAAAAATGCAGACAAAAAGTGTACCTGTTGTTCCATAACTGCTTAATTTTACCTTCCATGTAAAATCCCCCTTACTTTTCCCAGAACAATTCAATCACGTCCCCCTCATGAACCGGTTCCGTAAAATCTTTGTCTTCTCCATTAATACGGGTAACCAGACGACTTCCGCCCGCCTTTGACATATCAAACGAATATACATCAAAAACATCGACAAAAATCGGATTTGCCTTTGCAGGCATCTGAACATTTTCTCCATTTACCGTAACCCAAACCGGTGCCGTGCTCTCCGGTTTAACACTTTCGTCAGTCATATTCCGTCGTGATGCTTTCCCCTGAATGACGGTTCCGTCTGCTCCAATCTTCGCTGTGTCAAAAGGAATATCTTCCATCCAGTCCGGCAAAGGTTTCTGAGGCTGCAGCAACGGATCTTCCTCAATCTGCTTTTCTAAACTGTCCTCCGTCTCTTCCTGTCCATCATCATCCTTTGGCAGAGACGGCCGGATGGTAATCACATCTCCGGAATGAATTTTCGCGGCTGCTCCCGCTTCTCTGCCATTTAAAAGAACTGCCGTATCTTTATCAATATCGGCAAATTCCAGCAGCCCCGCCACAGAATAATAATCAAACGTACAAATACGATCTCCATTGTGTACAGGATCCAGCAAAGATGCCGCTGTTCCGTTCACTTCAATCAATTTCGGGCATAAAATGGTTCTTCCAAATAATGTAACGGAAAGCTCCTCCCGACATTCCGGAAGATCGCCTACCAGTACAACAGGTGTTTTTCCTTTTGTTGATGCCTGAATCTCAATGATGTCATTCTCCACAACATATTCGTTGAGGCTGACTTCTTTTCCATTTTTTCGTATTAATGCAACTTCTCCGACACTTCCTTTTTGTTCTCTTTCTTCTCCATTCACGGTATAACATATGCTGTCTCCGCGAATCGGGAAAAGATTGTCCCGGGAAAAACCGTAACTTACACAGGCATCCAATACGGTAACTTTTCCGTTATCGTATAATTTGACCCGCTGTTCATTCACCATAACATGGATAAAATTGTTTTTCTGTTCGTAATAAGTCATGCAAATGCCAAGCGGAGTAACTAAAGTTGAGTCTTTACGAATTCCGCTTTGCTCAAATTCTACCTGTCCAAGCACCTCTGCTCCACGTATCGCAACACGTTCCTCCGGAAGTCCGATATAGCCGGCCAGCTGTTGCGTAAAACCTTTGTGCTTGCCACCGCCGCCGACAACAAATACGGCACTGACAGGCTGACCGCCATTTAACTCCAAAATCCGTTCTGCAATATGTTTTGTGATATTCTTTACGGCTTCTGTAGAAATTTCCGCAATTTCTTCCCCGTTGACCGTGATTTTCTTTCCGAATATATCCTTAAAATGTACACTTTTTCTTCGTTCACAATCACGTTTTACATGTTCCGCCGTTTCAAAATCCGTCAGATATTTTCGGGCAATCGCCTCCGTCACTTCATCCCCGGCAAGCGGAATCATGCCAAAAGCAATAATACTTCCGTCTTTCACGATGGAAATATCTGATGTCCCTGCTCCAACATCCACAAGTGCAATATTTAAAAGGCGAAATTTTTCCGGAATCGCCATATTAATGGCAGCAATCGGCTCCAAAGTCAGACTGGCCACATGAAGGCCTGCATCTTCAACAGCAGAATAGAGCCCGTCTACGACTTCTTCCGGAAGAAATGTGGCAATCAGCTCAACTTCAATATAATTTGCCGTATGCATCTGAATCATTTCCATCGGGTATCCGTTCAAAAAATATTTGACCGTGGAATAACCGACACAATAAAATTTCTTTTCTGCGTCTGCTTCACTTTTTCGTATCTCTTCATATGCCTGTTCGACGCCAAGCATATCCAGTGAACGAATATGGTCTTCCGTAACTTTTGTCTCTGTTCCAAAGTTGTACCGCGCACGTACCTGTTTTGTTTTCAAAACCCTGCCCGCCGCCGCAATACTTACATCCTGCAGTTTTTGATGAATCCGGCTTTCCAATCGGTCTTTCACCTGTCGAATCGTATTTGCAACAGTCGGGATATCGTGAATCTGACCATCGATAACAGCCCGCGTCGTATGCTCAATCGTTTCCTGTGCAACCACAACAAAACGATCCGTACCAACCCGGTAACCAACCGTTCCGACAATGCTTCTCGTACCTATGTCAAGTCCAAAAACATATCCTTGCTTTTCTGCACCCATATTTTTCTCCTTATTACAAGTCACGTAACAACACTCTTTCTGTTTATTTTACCATAAAAATCAGCAGGTGACCAGTAATTCTTGTAATCTTTCCGATAACATTTGCAAATCACCGTTATTCATGATTACTTTATCACAACGACGCCGTAATTCTTCATCCGGCAGCTGTACTTTCATAATTGCTTCCGCTTTTGAACGCGGGTATTCTCTGTCTGCCATCAGCCGCCTGATCCGTATCTCTTTGTCTGTCATCACGCACCAGATAACATCGCAGAATTTATCGCATTCCGTTTCAAACATAATTGCCGTCTCAAGACAGACAATGGATTCATTTTTCCATTCATCCAATTGTTTTTTTATTTCTTCTTTTACACAGGGATGAATGATGGCATTCAGCTGTTCTCTTTTTTTGTCATCCGCATACACACATTCTGCCAGAACCGTCCGGTCTATCTTTCCA
>CAZGDT010000062.1:0-8045 GCA_964524245.1 uncultured Eubacterium sp.
CCTTAATTACATCTGACAAAAGAATCAGTCCCATGGCATGAAAGTGACGAATGTCCCGTGGGGATGAATAAAGCTCCGGGCATGAGCCGAGAAGGAGAACGCGAAGTCCCGTGCTCCCGTATTCCTTTGCCTTTTCCAGAATAGCGGAATCGTTGGTGAGAAAATCGGGGGCACCAAGAAGAAAGTGACCGGCTGTGGTTGAAATACCCATGTATTTGCGTGAGGAACTAAAAGGAAGACGATCCGTAACAGAAAGAGAGCCGCTGTCATGAAAAAAACCTTGCAGCGCCATGCCGGTAGCATTGACTTCTGTAAAAGCAAATGCCAGAGAATCCATGACGGTCGTTATTTCCCTTTCCGTGGCTCCGAGCGGTACGATTTGTTTGACGGTAATTTCTCCGGAAGTAATTGTGCCGGTTTTATCAAGACAGAGAATATTGACGCGTGCTAAAGCTTCAATGGCTTCCATTTCCTGCACTAAGGCCTTTTTTTTGGCCAGTCTTCCGACACCGAGAATGAAGGAAACGCTGGTGAGCAGAACGAGTCCCTCCGGAATCATGCCAAGGACACCGGCGACGGTATTAACCAGTGCATGAGAAAGAGACGTATGAGCGCGAAAATACTGAATAATAAAAAGGGAAATGCCAATGGGGATAATGGCATAGCTGACAATGCGGATGATTCGGTTGATGGCATCCTGCATTTCTGACGTAGCGCGGCGTTTTGTCTGTGCTTTTTGAACAAGCCGGACGGCGTAACTGTTTTCTCCGGTATGTGTGACTTTTCCCGTGCCGCTGCCGGCAACGATGAAACTTCCGGAGTATAGAGTGTCACCCGGTTTCTTTAGAATGGGAACGGATTCACCGCTTAACAGTGATTCATTCACTTCCAATCCTTCAGAAGACAGGACTACACCGTCAGCAACAAGCTGGTCACCGGCTGTAATGCGAATGATATCGCCGGTATCCAGTGACTCTATCGGAATTTCGATTATTTTGCCGCCATTTACTATTTTTTTCGCTTTTGTAGCAGTTATAACCGACAAGCTGTCGATAAGTGACTTCACTTTTAATTCCTGAATAATGCCGATAAGGGAATTGGAAACGACGATTCCCATAAAGAGCATGTTTCTGTATTGACCGGATATAAAAACCAAAGCTGCCAGTATAAGATTAAGCAGATTGAAATAGGTCAAAGTATGGGCGCGTATAATTTGTGAAACGCTTCTTGTTGTAGTTTTCATGCGTGATTCCCCCCATCATTAGTAAGTATATCGTACAAAAAGAGAGCGGTCAACAAAAGGATGAAAATTAGTTGACATACGGCTTTACTTTTGGTACAATACCAACTTGTAAGGCTTTTGGGCTGATGCTGTTATAGCTCAGGTGGTAGAGCGTCGCCTTGGTAAGGCGGAGGTCACGGGTTCGAGTCCCGTTAACAGCTTGAGAAAATAGAAAAACGCAGACATGCATCATGGTGTCTGCGTTTTTTTATTGGACAATTTGTGTTTAATACGTTGCAGTGCGTTGTCGATGGATTTGGGGCTTTTGTTAAGAATGGAAGCGATTTGCTGATAATCGCAGCCGTCAATGTAGAGGGAAACGACATTCTGTTCCAATTTACTGAGCTGCTTTTCGATGGCGCTTTCTATATCTGTTACGTTTTCCCTGTCAATAACAATGTCTTCCGGGTTGATTAATTCCGGTGGCTGCAGAGTGTCTGCCAGTGTTTCTCTGGAGCCTCCGCTCTCTCCATTCATGGGAGAATAGAGAGAAATGTAGGTGTTTAAGGGGGAATTTTTCAGGCGGTTAGCCCCCTTAATGACATTGAAAAGCTGATGGTCAATGCAAAGAGCGGCATACCCTGCAAAAGAACTTTGCCGTTCTGTGTCATAAGCCCGTATTGCCTTGTAAAGTGCAATCATGCCTTCTTGAATCAGGTCATCATTGTCTCCGCCGATGAGATAGAGAGTGCGCGCCTTTTTTCTCACAAGCGGCTTGTATTTTTCAAGAAGAAAATCAATGGCAGAATCCTCTCCCTGATGGCAGAGTGCGATAATTTCCTCATCCGTATAAGGTTCGTAATCACGCATGGGGTTATCTCCTTTCGGTTAGTGCTGCATTCTTTGGCGTACGATTTCATAGGCAAGAACGCCGGCAGCGACGGAGGCATTCAAAGAATCAATATTCCCTTTCATGGGAATGGAAGTGATGTAATCGCAGTGTTCCTTTACCAGCCGGCTGACACCGCTTCCTTCGTTTCCGATAACCAGTCCTATGGAACCGGTGAGGTTTTGCCGGTACATCAATTCGCCGTCCATATCCGCACAGGCAAACCACATGCCCTTCTCTTTCAGCTGTTCCATGGTGGCAACCAGATTTGTCACTTTTGCTACGGGAGTATAGTGAATGGCGCCGGCAGAGGCTCTGACTACCGTAGCCGTCAGTCCTGTGGCGCGTCTCTTGGGGATGATGACCCCGTGGGCGCCGGCAAGGTTGGCGGTACGGATAATAGCGCCTAAGTTATGAGGGTCTTCAATGCCATCAAGGAGGAAGAAGAAAGGAGCTTCGCCTTTTTCTTCGGCAAGAGCAAACATATCATCGATATCATGATAAAAAAAAGCAGAGAGTGTTGCAATGACGCCCTGGTGATGTCCGGTTTCGCTCATGTAATCCAATCGTTCCCTGGGGATAAAGTCTGTCGGAGTACCTGCTTTTTTTGCCTCTCTTAAAATAGAAAGAACAGGTCCGTCCTGGCAGCCCTTTTGCACGTAAAGTCGTTCAATCAGGCTGTCGGCACGAAATGCTTCCAAAATACTGTGTCGTCCCTCAATTTGTGAAGGTGTTCCGTTTTTGCTGTTTTCATCCATTGTCTGTTGTAGTCCTTTCCTATATATCAATATGTAATTTATCAAAACCAATCCGGCATAACTCGACCGCTCTTGTAAACTCACCGGTCAGATATAGATGTCCCAAAAGAGCTTCCAGTCCGGTGGCGTTACGGTAGTCATGAATATCTGCATGTTTGGCAACGGAAGAAGTTTTGGCATTACGTCCGTGCCGGAAGATACGTTTTTCTTCTTCCGTAAGATCATCCTGTACAGCCAGTACCAACTGTGCCTGAGAACGGGCATTTACAAGTTCGCTTGTTCTTTTGTGCAGATTTTTAACCGGACCATGTGTTTCTTCAATACTGAGGGTGCGGATGATGATTTCGAAAACAGCATCTCCCAGATAAGCCAGCTTTAATGAAGACAGTGTCCGTATATCGGTTTCCGGATGAGGGAAGCAGGTGTGGATTGCTTCTAAAAAAGGATTATCCTGATTCATAAGTAACCTCTTTCCTTTGTTTTATCTGACATCATTGTAACAGTTTCTGGTACCTTGTCAAGAAATGGGAGAAAAGAATGTGCAACTTACCCAAAAAAATAGGACAAAATTATTAATTTTGGTTGCATTTTCCCATAAATGGTGGTACAATGGCACTACATTCAAAGTGTGTAAGTGTCTGTGCGCACTTAATAAAAAAAGGAGGATTATCATGAGCAAGGCATCGAAAATTGTCACAAAGACTTTGGCCGGCGTGCTTTCACTGGCTATGGTTGTGACATCTTTGACTGTCACCGGCACGACATCGGAAGCAAAAGCGAAGATTAAGTCGGTAAAGGTGAAGAGCCCCGTTGTGAACGGCGGTAAACTGGTTTTGAAAAAAGGCCAGAAAAAACAGATTAAAGTAAAAGTAACGAAGTCTGGCAAGATCAGCAAGAAAGTTACTTACAAGTCGAGCAACCCAAAGGTTGCAAAGATTGTTAAATCCAAGGGCAAGGTATATGTTAAAGCAGTAGGAAAGAAGAACAAGATTGCTAAGATTACCATTGCATCCAAGGCAAACAAAAAGAAGAAAGCAACTTTGAAAATTAAGATTGGTACGCCGATCAAAAAAGTTACCGTTAGTAAGTTTAAGGTTACTACCAGTGTAACACACAACAAGGAAGCAGACGCTACGAAGCGCACGAAGAAAACAAACAAGACTACGAAGTTTGTTTCCACGAAGAAAAGCGTGCTGACCATGACAATAAAGTATGATGACAAGGCAGCGGATACATCCAATCAGCAGATTGCAAAGCTGTATGTGAAGTACTCACCGACGAAAGTCGGTTACAAGGGAATGAAGTGGAAAGCTGCCAATTCCAAGATTGTATACGTATCTCCGTACGGTGTGGTAACACCGGTAAAAGCCGGA
The DNA here is from genome assembly GCA_964524245.1 of uncultured Eubacterium sp. GTDB lineage: Bacteria > Bacillota > Clostridia > Lachnospirales > Lachnospiraceae > Eubacterium_F. The sequence continues at coordinate 4,243 of CAZGDT010000062.1, forward strand.
AGCACGAAGATTTACGGTTACACGAAAGACGGTACGAATAAGAAAGTAACCATCAAGGTGAAGATTAACGGAAAGCCGAAAGGGCTGGCTACACCGACGCCGAACTATGAACCGGAAGACACCAGAACAAAAGTAATGGTAGAAGATTTTGAGAGTTACGATGTAGGTTACAACTGGGAAAGTGATGATCTTCAGGGAACTGCCGGCAAGGCAACCAAAGGAAAAGAATATGTAGACAAGAATGTCGGCAAAATGACGGTCGCAGTAGATCCGGAAGATCCGAATAATAAATGTTTGAAAATTGAGTATAACGGTGATACCCAGGCATATGACTATGCACCAATCTTCAACCTGAAGACAGCGAAAGCGCTGAAGGAATATTCAGGTCTTACACTGCAGTCCCGCGTTGTTTCTTCCAATACGGCTGACGTTCAGTATAAGACAGTGGCTGTTTATTTCGGCAAGTATGGAAAGATTACACCGGAATACTATTTTGACACTTCCCTGACAGAAGCAGATGCTGCGAAAAAGGGAGTGGATAAAGAACTTGTGAAGTTCAGCGTGGACGCCTCTCATATGACCGGTAAAGATGAGAAATACAATGTTAAAGGCGGCACGTTTGACGGCATGACCTATAACAATAAGACATTCCCGTCATTCTACAATGACTGGTCGAAAGAGAAGACAGCTGAGAATCGTTCTCTCGGATTTAAAGAGAGCGAGAGTGACAACTATAAAGCGGGATGGCATAAAAACACACTGAAGTTCAATGAAAGCAACATTACGGAAGACGGAATACTGACTTCCAAGAAGTTCTCCATGGTTCTGGGAAGTACGTATGCAGGATGCTATGGACAGAAAAATGCTTCTCTGACATTGTACATTGACAACATCGCATTTTTGGAAGGTGAAGTTCCGTGTGAGAGTGTTTCAATTGATAATCCGCCGACGAAGATTGCTTCCGGCATGAAAGTAACGATTTCATCCGATGATGCCGTGTTCAAACCGGACAATACGACACAGACGCAGCTGACATGGACATCCAGTGATGAAAGCATCTTAAAGGTTGACGCCTCCAAATCCAGTCCGGTTTTGGAAGCAGTGAAACCGGGTAAAGCTACCGTTACGGTTGTAAATACGAAGAATCCGTCTATTAAGACAAGTTTTGATGTGGAAGTATATCAGCCGACACCGGCAACACAGGACTTAACGATTGACCTTTCAACCCTTACCATTCTGCCGAAGAAAGATGATGAGGATACGACGACGAAGGTATTCTCGACCATCGATAAGGCAACAAAGGGAAGTGGCGTGCTCAGTCTCCAGTTTACACAGGCAAACAATGACATGTATGTGCTGGATCTTGGAAAAACCTACGACCTGTCCGGCTACAAGGGATTCTCACTCCTTGGAAAAGCGACGGAACAGATGTCAATTGAATTCTATCCGGATACGGCAGATCTGCAGAAAGATAAATACTGGACGAAACAGGTAGAGTTTGCGACCTATCCGTTCTTCGAAGGTTCTCATGCACTTCGCGCTTACGAAGGAACAAGTTATGGCGAAGCAGGCGTGGAAGAAGATTTCTGGGTAAACTGGTGTGATGGTTTGGACTCATCAGGAAACAAGGTGAGCGGAACGGTGCCGGGCGGTAACCTGACCAATGTCCGCTACGTCATGCTGAAGGCAAACAAGTATGATTCAAACATAAAGACACATGTATATGAATTGAAGACTCTGACCTTTAAGAAAGACTGGCGTGAAAATACGAATCCGACGGATAAAGAGATTGAGAGTGACAAGGACAAATATTCACAGTATTACCAGTAATCATGTTGTGAAAGCGGCTTCCCCGGTTTCCGGGGAGCCGGCTTAGCAAATAAATCAAAAAATATTACAAAATAGGAGGTAACAGTTTTGAAGAAAAGTATCAAATCCGTTCTTGCAAAATCACTGGCTGTAGCTATGGCATTCAGTCTTGCAGGAATCGCACCGACTTCTGAAGCAGCTTCCAAAAAACCGACGCTGCCAAAGAAAGCAACCGTTACTGTCGGCAAAAAGAAGACAGTAAAAGTAACATCCAAGAAAAAGGTTAAGAAGACGAAATGGAGCCTGAAGAAAAAGGGCAAAAACAATGTCTCTCTTAGCAAGAAAAAAGCAAAGAGTGTTGTAGTAAAAGGTAAGAAAAAAGGAACGGCAACACTTGTTGCTAAGATTAAGGTAGGAAAGAAAACCTACACAAAAACATGTAAAATAACCGTAAAGAAAGCTACAACAAAGAAGAACAATACCACGACGAACAAGGCTACAGCTACACCGGCAGCCAACAGTGGTAACAGCACGAACAACGGCGGAGCAGCAAACAATGCAACTCCTACGCCTGCACCAACACCGGTTAATTCCATTCCGGTAGGAACAAGTGGTGCCAGCGTAACAGTAGACGAGACAGCTACTTATCCGATTACGATAAGTGCTCTGAATGAAACTACGTTTACGTCAGAAGATAAGAGACCGGCAGATCTTGATACGGTGACTGACAACCTGAAATATAACAAGGACGGCTCTGTATCTTTCACTTCTCTGAAAGAGTACAACTCCGGCGTTTCCTATTACATCAATCCGTGTACTTCGGATGATCAGGTTGTAGATATCTCCGATACACGTGGAGACGGATTTTTAGGTTACAAAGAAGGTACAAAGGATATGTCCGCTTATGATTATATCCGTATCAAAGTAACTTCTGCTAACGAGTTGAATCTTCGTACCTACAATGGTAACGATCAGCTTCTGTCAGCAGGATTCCCGGGCTCCTCAACATCCGAGACTTATGAAGGCGGCTGGATTGAGACGGCAAGTGAAGACATCTGGGCTGCAGAGGGTGTTCATACCGCCGGCAAGACCGTTAAGAGTGAATATGAGACTCGTACCGTATTCATTCCGATTTCTATGCTGATGACAAAAGGTATGAATCCGGAAACACTGACAGCGATTGCGTTCTGTCCTCAGAGTGATGGTGTTGACGTAACGATTCACAGCATTGATTTTGTAAAGGTTAAGTATGATACGCAGGCAACTGCCATTGAAGTAACGGCAAACAAGACAGAGATTGCTCCGGGTAAAACAGCAACGGTAGCAGCTGCATTTACACCGGCAGACGCAACACGTCAGATCGTTAAATGGACATCCAGTGATGAAGATATCGCTACGGTTAACTTCAAAGGTGTTGTAACGGCAGGAACTGATAAGACAGGTGACGTTACCATTACGGCAACTGCTACAGACGGCAGTGAGGTAACAGGTTCCGTTACCATTACGGTTGGCGAGAGTACAGCGCCTCAAATCAGTGATATTGACATGGTAATGAGCGCCGAAAATGTTTATAGCAGTGGCTGTCTGGAAAATGAGGATGGTTCCGAATCCACACCAGCTTATGGGACAGACGGATCTGTGAGCTTTACTTCTTCCAATCAGTACAACGGCGGTGGTATGGCGTTTTATTTCAATTCCGCACATGATGAAGTTGATTTGTCTAAGTACTCAAAGATTCGAATTGTTGTTCAAGGAACGCAGGGTGCCGGAATTAAGCTTTGTCCATACAAAAATGCAACACCGGACAATTACCTTAATTCTGAGGTAGTAGGAAGTGATTATGGACTTACCCTGGATGGGACAGAACAAACCTATGAATTGGATTTTAGTGCAGACACAAAAAATTGGGGTAGTCGTGGTGAAGCTTATGCATTAGGAATTTTGTATAATGCCTATCAAGTAGGAGATTATGGCGGTGGAGACAAGAAATACGC
>CAZGDT010000063.1:0-8023 GCA_964524245.1 uncultured Eubacterium sp.
TGTGTGCCTGCACGGTAAGAACGGTATTCAACAGCAGTACTCCCTGCTTTGCCCATGATGTAAGATAACCGTGATTGGGAATCGAACATCCCAAATCATCATGGAGTTCCCGATATATATTCTGTAAGGAAGGTGGAATATCTACCTGCGGTTTAACCGAAAAGCATAAGCCGTGAGCCTGCCCCTCATTATGATACGGATCCTGACCAAGAATCACGACTTTGACCTGCTCAAGCGGCGTCAGATGAAACGCCGTAAAGATTTCTTCGGATGGAGGATACACCGGCACCTTTGAATACTGCTCACGAACAAACAAAAACAATCTGCGATAATATTCTTTTGAAAATTCATCATTTAGTGCTTTTTCCCATTCGCCCGTCAAAGCCGCCATATAAATCGTCTCCTTTTGTTCTACATCCTTACGCTGATTCCCCTATTACTCAAATATCGCTTCAATTCCATAATTTCCAGTTCTTTAAAATGGAAAAGTGAAGCAGCCAGTACCGCATCTGCTTTCCCGTCCGTCAATGCATCATAAAAATGTTCCTTCGTTCCTGCACCGCCGGAAGCAATAACCGGAATATTCACATTTTCAGAAATCGTACGCGTCAACTCAATATCATATCCGTTTTTCGTCCCATCACAATCCATGCTTGTCAGAAGAATTTCTCCGGCTCCGAGGCGCTCCGCTTCCATCGCCCACTCTATGGCATCGATTTGCATATCCACCCGGCCGCCGTTTTTGTATATTGTCCAGCCTGTTCCATCCGTACGTTTTTTGGCATCGATTGCCACTACCACGCACTGACTGCCAAATTTATCTGCCGCCTCCGAGACAAGAGACGGATTCAAAATCGCCGCTGAGTTCACGGCCACTTTATCCGCGCCCTCCCGAAGAATCGCTCTGAAATCTTCGATTGTACGAATGCCTCCCCCTACCGTAAAAGGAATAAAAACCGTCTCTGCCACTTTACGAACCATGTTTGTTTTTATTTCCCTGGCATCGCTGGAAGCAGTAATATCTAAAAAGACCAGTTCATCCGCACCGGCTTTCCCATATGCCGCTCCTACCGCTACCGGATCACCGGCATCAATAAGATTTACAAAATTGACTCCCTTCACAACTCTTCCGTTGTTTACATCCAGACATGGAATAACTCTTTTGGTAAACACACTTATCAAATCCTTTCATGAACCAACACTTTCACGCGGTTATACTTTCCATTTAATGCTGTTACGTATATATAACAGATTCCTCTTTTCTTTGGTATGACTTTTCCGTCTTTCGTTACTGTCGCCACGCTCGTATCCGTAGAATCATAACGGAGTTTCGCATCATGCTCCTTCGAAAGAAGTGACTTTTTCTTCGTCTCTTTCACTATGAATGCCTTTATTTTGTGGCTGATACCCGGTTCTTTTCTCAAAACAACGGTTTTCTTTGACACTTTCACTTTCTTTGCATTGGTATGCTTCTTATTGGTTTTCCCTGCCACATGACAGACCACGCTGCGTCCGACACAGACCTTCTTGCCGTTTACCTTCGCATAAGCTTTCACTTTCACCTTATAATCCTTTGACCGGGAAAGCTTTTTGCCCTCTATCTTTTTCAAAACAACGGATTTTTTCGTCCCATTCACCGACGCACAGAGCGATTTCTTATTCATATCTTTTCCACACGGCACGGCATAAATTTTGTATTCACTGACACCGGACTGTTTATTCCAGGAAACCTTAAAATCATGTCCCATCCATTTGGCATAGGCCCGGATAACACCTTTCTTCAGTTTGGCAGCCGGCGTTTTCTGTGGCACCGCTGTCGGAGTCAAAACCGGTGCTGCGGTTCCTTTTGGTGTCGGCGTCAGAACCGATATTTGCGATGCCGGCGTAAGAGTCAGGTCAACATCTGCCGTCGGTGTCCCTGAAACCGTAATCTGACTGCCATCCGCACTTCTTGTCACGGAAATCCCATTCTGTGACAAAACTCGGTAGTCCTCCGGGAAGAAATATCCTTCTTCCGCCGTATAGGTAACAGACGTCATCGCATCCCCGGCTTTTACCCGATGATGTTCATAATCGAGAATGCCATCCGTCGGACTTATGATATGGCTTTTCTCCGAAATTGTAATATCTACCTTATGATAATCTCTGACACGGATGGAAAACTCAGCCATATTACTTGCATAATCCGTAAGATTACCTGTCTCCGTCGAATTCACATCTTCCGCAAACACTTTTAGCGTGTAGGTTCCGTCTGCCATCCCATCCAGAATCGGAATCGATATGCTTTTATCCCCCACATCCCCGACTTTTCCATACGCAAGCACCGGGCTGACATAAAAGAGAGAGAAACAGAGCCATTGCAAGAGTCATTGCCATTCTCTTTTTTCCGTCTTTGTTCTTTCTTATCATCCGATATCCCTCCAATTCTTTTTTATATAGAAATAAAATTCCTCAAAATTTCAAGTCCGATATCCCCACTCTTTTCCGGATGAAATTGTGTGGCAAATACATTGTCACGCTCCACTGCCGCATGCACTTTTACGATATATTCCGTCGTCGCCGCCACATCTTCTTCCCTCTCTGCCTGAAGATAATAAGAATGGACAAAATACACATACACTTCTTCCGGTATCCCCCGAAACAGGCGGGAGGACGGATTTATCTGCAGGGAGTTCCATCCCATATGCGGGATTTTGTATCCGTCTTTTTCCGGAAACCGCACAATCTTCCCCGGAAGCAGTCCGATTCCCTCCACATGGTTTTCCGACTCCTCGCTTCCCTCAAAAAAAAGCTGAAGACCGAGACAGATTCCCAATACAGGAATTCCTGCCCCGGCCGATTCACGAATCGTCTCCGTGAGATGAAAACGGTTCATTTTTTCCATGGCATCCTCAAACGCCCCTACTCCCGGAACGATAATTTTATCCGCCTTTTGAATGCATGAAATATCTCTTGTAACAACAGGAGACTCCCCTATATACCGCAGCGCTTTTTCAACGCTCTTTATATTGCCTGCATCATAATCAATTATGGCTATCATATCAACCTCCGCCTCATTCTTCCTATCGTTCGTCTTCTCTGTTTCGTTCTTCCCAATGGGAAATAATATTTTCCAACCGGCTCGTGTATTCCTCACGGTCGTCAATGGAATTAATGCTCCTCGCCTGTGTCTCACTGACGCCAAATTCTTCATAGAGACAAGCGACAATCTTACTCTCCAGCTCATGATAACGGCTCATGATGTCAAATTCTTCCGCCTTAATTTTGTTCGCGTCATAACTGCCGATTCCTTTCATAAGGGAATCCAGGGATTCCAAATACATCTTCATCTCATAATAATTTTGAAAAGAATCAAGACTGCTTTGCATCTGCATACATATTCTGACTTTTTCCTTCAATTCATCAGCCGATTCCGAAACTTCAACACCTGCCAGTTCTTCATAAGCAGTTTTGTAATCTCCCTGTTCAAAACTGACTTCCGCATTACGTACGGAACTCGTATAAGAGTAAGAACGGGTTCCTACTATGACAAGCAGACACAACACCCCAAACAATACGACAATAATCGAAGCACCAAGAGGATTGATTTTTCCGACAACTTCCTGTTCTTCGAGCTCTTTCTTTTCTCTCTTCTTCTTTTCCTTTTCTGCCGCCTTTACCGTTGCTCTTTCTGCTTTTTCTTCCGCTTTTCGTTCTTTTTCCAGTCTCGCCTGTTCTGCTTTTTCGGCTTTCTGTTCCGCCGTCAGCTTCTTCTTCTCTTCACGTGCAAGCGATTTTTTCTCAGCTTCTTCTTTTTCTTTTTCTCTCTCTTTCGCTTCTTCCTCTTCCGACTGTTCTGTAATAATATTACCAAATATCTTTTTCAGTACACCGGGCTTCTTTTCTGATGGCAGCTCTGCCTGTTCGGAGGTATATTCCGTATCATCCGGTGCAAGGGCATTCTCCATGTCATCCTGCAATTCCGGTTCTTCCGGCACTTCATCTACCGGCGCTGCCGTTTCTTCCTCTCCAAACGGAATAAATTCATCCAAATCTTCATCTTCCGAAGCACTGTAATCCACGGCAGAAAGTGCATCATCAAAAATGTCATCCACAGATAAGCCTGCCGATTCATCGGCAAACAGTCCTTCTTCTTCATCTTCCTCACGGAATAACATGGTCTCTGCCGGACTGTCATCCGGCTTTTCCATTCTCTCTTCCTCCGGCTCTTCTTCTCCCAGCGGAGTATCATACTCTTCATAATCCTGAGAAAGCATATCGAGAAGACTATTAATATCTTCATCTCCCGCAAGCTCTCCGGAAGCCTGCATTTCTTCTGCTTCCTGACATTCTTCACACAATTCCTGTCCATCCGGAATTTCTTTTCCGCATTTTCTGCATAAGGTCACCTGCTGCACCTCCCTTTATCAAGTCACATCATCCCTCACACCCTGTAGCACTTTATTTCAGCAGCATATCAAGCTGATGTACCAGTTTTCCTATCTCAGGTTTCGACAGCTGTGCATCGACGCCAAGTGCCTCTCCTTTTCTCTTCATTTCATCATTTACAAGCGAAGAGAAAATCACAACCGGCATCCCTTCAAAGCGAGGATCTGTCTTGATTCGTTTCGTCAGGTGATGACCATCCATCTGGGGCATCTCAATATCCGTAATAACCAGTGAAATATCCTTACCAACCACAGCACCTTCATCCATCATACGATCCAGTTTGTTCCAGGCTTCCATACCGTTGTTCGTAGGAATCAGGTGTGTATATCCGGCTTTCGTCAGGCATTTTTTCAGCATTTCCAGCAAAAGAGGAGAATCTTCTGCCAGAAGAATGGTGCAATCATTGCGGGCACGCTCTCCCATTGCATCAATCTCAGACAGTTTAAGTCCTGTTTCCGGATTAATCTCCGTCACAATTTTCTCAAAATCCAAAACAATAATGATTTTGCCGTCTATCTTCGTAATCCCCGTAGCCACGCCCTTGCCATTACCACTAATCGTGGAATCCGGTTTGGCAATATCTTCCCAGGAGACACGATGAATTCCTAATACTTCCTGCACATGAAATGCCGTATGCAGACGATTAAAATTCGTAATGATGTACATATCCTTCGACGTATCACCCGTTGTTCTGATATCCAGAGCTTTTGCAAGATCAATGACGGTAATGATTCTGTCCCTCGGCATAAAAATACCCTCAACGTATTCATGAGCATTTGGCACCATGGTAGGTGCCTGATAAGGACAAAGCTCATTAATCTTTGCTACATTAATCCCATAATGCTGATTTCCTACAACAAACTCCAGCAATTCCAATTCATTGGTACCACTTTCTAATAAAATTCCTGTTTCAACTGCCACGTTATCGCTCCTCCTTACTATATATTGACCCGAACATCCGTTATCCTGCGGAATTCTCGGCGTCCATTTTGATGTGTCACACGTCCGCTTTTATTTCAATTTCAGATTCGTCTGCCTGTCATGCTCTTTGATGGTCAGCGACATGGATGAAGCCTGTCGTCTGGCATCATCCATCTGAAAAATCAATACCGCTTTCTCTTTTTTTCCTTTTGCTATCGTTGTATCCAGATGATCCATCCCTCCATTGGAAAGTATATTGATTCCCGGAGCATACTGACTGCCGTCTACATCCAGTGTATATGTAATTTCTCTTCCATCCATCAGGTTCACTTTTTTCGTTGCACCGGAAACATTTTTCAAAGAAAATGTAACGACTAACAACGTCTGTCCCTTGTCCGCACGAATCTGAGAGCTTCCATATTTCTGTGTAAACCGGAAGGAATCGTAGGACACCTGAATTCCCTTCATCCGATACAGCTCATTCAATGAAGTCTCCGTCACCGGCTCTGCCGTTTCCTCTGCCGCGGCAGTCACTGCCGGCTCATTCACAGACTGCGGTGCGGATGTCCCAGTCGGCGATGTTACCGGCATCGCTGTCGGTGTCGCCGTCGCCTCCACCCCGTTTTCTTCTTTTGTCACTAATCTTTTATCGTATTGTTCCGAATAACGGAGCAATACACCGGCCGAATACTCTGCAATGAGAGCTTCCTGCTTTTCATCCAATTCCGGTACATTCGCACATCCGGTGAAAGCAAGTACCGACACCAAAACCGCTACCGGCAAATAACTTTTTCCTCGTTTCAAGCCTTCCCCTCCTCCATTACTCCAACATGAATACTCAAAATTCTATCTGACATTATAACACATATTTTTCCATTCAGCAATCCGAGGTGCCACATTTTGCTCTATTTTTTTAACTTTTCTCCATACTCACATCAAGCTCAAACCAAAATTCCACACCATTATTGTAATTTTTGACGCCGTATTTCTGATTGTGTGCATCCATAACAGCCTTTACAATGGAAAGTCCGATTCCATTTCCACCGTATTCCCTTGTACGTGCTTTATCAACTTTGTAGAATTTACTCCATATTTTTTTGATGTCACCCTCCGGAATCGGATCTCCGGTATTAAACACGCAAAGCCTTACTAAATCTTTCTCTTTTTCAATTTTTATCTCAATCTTGTTTTCATATTTGACATGATTCAAAGCATTGCTGACATAATTAGTAATAACTTCTTCTATCATATATTCATCTGCCCAAACCATAACCGGCTCATCACCTTTTCTATAAGAAAGCGTAACGTTTTTTTGCCGGAACAGAATCTCCGTGGAACTGACAACTGAGTTCAACACCTCATTTAAATCAAAATGTTCCAAATGAACCTGTCCGTTTCCAAACTCTAACTGATTGAGGCTGAGAAGTTTTTTGACCATTTTATTCATCTTAGCCGCCTCATCCACGATGACATCACAGTAAAATTCACGGCTTTCGGCATCGTCATTGATATTCTCCTGCAGCCCTTCCGCATATCCCTGAATCAATGCAATCGGCGTCTTCAGTTCATGAGAAACATTGGCAAGAAATTCCTGACGCATCTTCTCCTGCTCAGAACGACGCTGCAAATCAAGCTGTAACTCATTATTCGCTGTCTTTAATTCAGAAATTGTTTCTTCCAGCTTGTCCGAAAGTGCATTCATGCTGTTCCCTAAAACACCGATTTCATCATCTCTCTCATCCGTATAACGGGTAGAAAAATTCAATCGCTGCATATCCTGAGCATGTGATGCCAATTTGAGAATCGGTTTTGTGTATTGATTGCTTACAAGGAGCATTATAAAAATCCCGGCAATTACGACAACAATTCCCACATACGTCATAAACTGATTGGTCACACCGGCACTTTCCTGTATACTTTGATAATTACAACGCAAATAAACCCAATAATTATCGGGCATTTTTCCAGTCAACTCAATAAACTGAGAATCCACACGCTCATCATACACTTTATACATTGCGTAATTAGAAGTCCTGTTCATTATCTGACAATTATCACCCAGGGATTCTCCAAAATAAATTGCTTTGACATATTTACTCAGCTGCGTTTTTGTCACCTGCTGCAGTCGCTCAGTATCGGACGGATATACATATTCCAGTTCCGCAATATCGCCGGATCCGGGATATGCGCGAATCTGTACAATATAAATACTGACATTGGCATTACTCGTCAGAGTGTCCAATTTATCATAAACTTTATTTTTCTTCTTTTCATCAATATTTTTCCAGTCAATATTGTTGCATACCGAAATAATGCGCGAATAGACCCCCTGCATCTGACTCACTTTATTCGATTGATAAAAGGAAGGCAGCAATACAACATTTGCCAGACTGATGACAAAAATCGTAATTATCAGCATCGTTGCAAAGATAGCTGCCAGTCTTCTCTTCATAGATCGTTTCAAAGCAGTTCTCTCCGTTCCTTAAACTTCAAACTTGTATCCCATTCCCCAGATTGTTCGGATGTATTTGCCTTTTTCTCCCATTTTATTGCGTAATTTTTTCACATGTGTATCAATGGTTCTGGCATCTCCAAAATAATCATAATCCCATACATGGTTTAAAATACGCTCACGTGAGAGCGCGATATCCTTATTCTCCATGAAATAAGATAA
>CAZGDT010000064.1:0-3854 GCA_964524245.1 uncultured Eubacterium sp.
CGCGAAACGGGCGATATAAGCGTATTTATCATATTGCAATATATATAGGAAACGGTAAGACAATGGAAAGCAGCTCGACTTATAATAATGTTGTGATACGTGATCGTGGGACGCTGAAAAAGAGCGAAATTCCGGTCGTAATACGCCCATAAAAAAACAAAAAAACAGGTTGACAGTGAAAAAAACCCGTGATACAATAAGGTTCCTTTCGAAAGGAACCACAAGATACAGTGTTGCACTTTCGAATGCAAACACTGTATTTTGTATTCTCGAATTTAAAATTATTTTATTCTATTAATTCAAATTTCAAACAACATATTTCAAACGACGATTAAAAATAATATTAGGAGGAAGGTCTATGAATCATACGATAAAAAGAATAGGAAGCCTGTTTTTGGTATTTGTTTTACTGATGTCGACATCATCAGTAAGTATGGCAAAAGATGAAAAAGAACCATCTATTTTGTATTACAGTAACGAAGTAAAAAAGGAGTATGAATGTGAATGTCTGGACGAAGCAATGATGCATTGCAATGCACATGGAGGAGGACAGATTGTTTTATGTGAAGATCGTGAATTCAATATTCCCGGCAGCTTTGCTTATTCTCCCATCGGGGAAAATGTGACATTTGTTGTGAGAGACGGAGCAACTTTGACAATCGGAAAAAACGGACTTCGTCTGGATGGGAAACTGGTTGTTATAGGAACTGTTGATTTGGAGAATTCCGAAGGGATTATTTACGGTGACGGGGAAATTGTTGTAGTAGACGGTGGGAAAATGATAAAGAAAAATTACACTGTAAATAAGATGCAAAGCGACGTATGTCTGAAAGCGAAAGGAATCAATTATGGTCAGTCGCTGCAGGACGCTGAAATTGTTGCGGACGGTATTAACTGGAGAACTTCCGTCGGCGGAAGCTGGGAATTCGTTGAACCGGAACAGAAGCCGCAGTCAGGAACGAATCTCTATGATGTCGTTTTCAAACCGAAATACCCAATGACATATGAAGAACAGATTTTTGAGCGCAGCGGCGAGGTGACGGTTAAAAAGGTTGCGCCGAAGCGCAAAGAATACGAAACGGTGGAGATATATGCCGGACAAAATCTTCTGGAAGCAGATGCCGGTGTCAAATATGTCAGTCCTGTGACGGGAGAGGAAGTAAAAGGGAACTTCTCATTTGAACAGGCAGAACAGCCCGTATCCGGATTAGGTGAAATAGAAAAGAAAGGTACATTTACGCCCTTTGATGACAATTATGAAGCCGTAACGGATGTGTTCAGAATAAATGTTAAGGAAACCGAGCCGGAGATTTTAAAAAAGCCGCAAATCCGTGGACAGGGAATATATGGACAAACACTGTCAGAAATAGCCTTTATCCCCGGACGCTGTGTGAATCCTCATACAGGGCAGACGATTGAAGGCGTATGGGAGTGGAAGGACGGTTCCGAACGGCTGCAGCCGGGAACAGGAAGTTATGTAATGATGTTTTTGCCGTCAGATGACGGTTATGCGGTGAAAGAGACAGAGATAGATGTTACGACAAATCCTAAAGTGATGGAGGATATAGAATGGCCGTCCTGCTCGGATATTTCGTATGGTGATAGTCTGGCAGATTCAGAACTTTCATTTGTAAAGAACGAATACGGAACATTTTCCTGGAAGAATGAGAACGTGCGCCCCGGGGTAAAAAACAGCGGTGTTCAGGTAGTGTTTTATCCAACACACACGGATGTATACGACTGGAGCAAACTGGCCGGATATGACAGGCAGTCAAAGACGATAACTTTTTCCATACCGATTCGGGTCAGAACGGTTTCGAAGAAGCTGCCGCAGATCAAAGCGGCGGATATCGAGGAAGGGAGCTGCGTGTCAGGTTCGGCATTGATTCTTGAAGAGAAAGAAGGAACGGCGGAATGGAAAGAACCGGAGTGCGTTGCGGAAATGTCCGGAGATTACCCGGTTTATTTTACACCATATGATACGGAGAATTATGACTGGAGCAGTTACAATCCGGATGAGCAGGGAAGGGTTGTCATGCAGGTTCATGTAAATGTAATAAAAAAGAAAACTTCCATTCCTTCCGGGCAGGAAGGAGGAAGTGCACAAAATGAGGGAAGTGTGCAGGTTGAGAATGTAAAACAGTCCGGCAGCCGTTCACAGGAAACGTCATCTGAAACAAGTGACGGAGAACGAGCTACTTTTGTAATTACACAAATGGTATCGAAGGTGCCGGGAACAGAAGCAATAGCGGTTAAAACGACAAAAATACTAAAATGCAAAAGAAAGGGAACACATATTAAGCTTTCATGGAAAAAGGTAAAAGGTGCATACTATCAGATTCAATATACGACCAATGGGAAATGGAAGAACTTAAAAAAGAAAACCGTGAAGGGAACTTCTGTTGTATTGAAAAAACTAAGCAAGAAGAAAAAGTATAATATTCGTATACGCTGTATTAAGAAAAAAGATGGAATAAAATACTACAGCAAGTGGGTAAAAAAGAAGAGAGTATAAAAATAACGGGGTCGTATTTGAAACGGCCCCGTTTAAATGATTTCTCAGTATTTCATATCTTTCAGAACGTCGCAGAAATCAAACGTAGAGAAGTAGTCTTTCGGTGTTTCTCCGCGACGAATCATTTGGACGCTTCCGTCTTCTTTTAAGAGAAGTTCGGGAGATTTCAGTTTGCCATTGTAATTATATCCCATGGCATACCCATGTGCGCCGGTATCATGGATAACCAGATAATCACCCGTTTCAATTGCCGGAAGCATGCGGTCTGTGGCGAACTTATCATTGTTCTCGCAGAGAGAACCGGTTACATCATACTTGTGGTCGCATGGTGCATTTTCCTTTCCAAGTACCGTGATGTGGTGATAAGCACCATACATGGCCGGTCGCATCAAATCGCAGGCGCAGGAGTTCAACCCGACATATTCTTTATAGATATGCTTTTGGTGAATGCACTTAGTGACAAGATTGCCATACGGTCCCAACATGAAACGTCCGAGTTCCGTGAATATCGATACATCACCCAGTCCGGCGGGTACAAGAATTTTTTCAAACTGTTTACGAACTCCCTCGCCGATAACGGCAATGTTATTTGGTTCTTTGTCCGGTGTGTAAGGAATGCCGATGCCGCCGGAAAGATTGATGAAAGTGATGTTGGCTCCGGTTTTTTCTTTCAATTCAACGGCAAGTTCAAACAGAATGCCGGCCAGTGTCGGATAATAATCATTACTTACCGTGTTACTGGCGATAAAAGCATGGATACCAAAATTCTTCGCACCAAGTTCCATCAGCTTTTTGTATCCTTCTATCATCTGTTCTTTCGTAAAGCCATATTTGGCATCTCCCGGGTTGTCCATAATATCCGTACCAAGCTCAAATACGCCGCCCGGATTGTAACGGCAGCATATGGTTTCCGGAATGCCTGCGTTGTCAGCGAGAAAATCAATATGGGTATAGTCGTCAAGGTTGATAAAGGAACCCAATTCGCTCGCTTTTTTATATTCTTCCACAGGTGTGACATTGGATGAAAACATAATGTCATTCCCCTTGAATCCTAAGGCTTCCGCAAGCATCAATTCTGTCAGGGATGAACAGTCAACACCGCAGCCTTCTTCCTGTAGTATTTTCAGAATAAAAGGATTTGGCGTTGCTTTTACGGCAAAGTATTCGCGGTATCCTCTGTTCCAGGAAAAAGCATTCTTTAGTGCTCTTGCGTTTTCCCGGATTCCCTTTTCATCATAGATATGAAAAGGAGTCGGATATTTTTTTTCAATTTCTTTGACCTGCTCTAAAGTCAGGATTGTTTTCTTTTTCATGTGTGTCATTCCTCCCAACATGATGG
>CAZGDT010000064.1:3954-7780 GCA_964524245.1 uncultured Eubacterium sp.
TCTAAAGTCAGGATTGTTTTCTTTTTCATGTGTGTCATTCCTCCCAACATGATGGCAATGGATTATTGGCATTTCTCTCCGGTGAGAAGTTCGTATGCCTCCAGATATTTATCAATCGTTTTTTGAGCAATATCTTCGGGAAGCTCCCAATCATGGTTTCCTTCATTGCTCTTCAGCCAGTCTCTGGCAAATTGTTTGTCAAAAGACGGCTGCCCGTGTCCCGGCTCATATCCGTCTGCCGGCCAGAAGCGGGAACTGTCCGGTGTAAGCATTTCATCACCAAGGACGATATTACCCTTATCATCCAGCCCAAATTCAAATTTGGTGTCGGCAATGATAATTCCTTTGGTCAGTGCATAGTCAGCACATTTCTTGTAAAGGGCAATGGTGTAATCACGAAGTTTTTCGGCATATTCCATCCCTTTTCCAGGGAACTTCTTTTCCAAAACATCAATACTTTTTTCAAAAGAAATATTCTCATCGTGGTCGCCGATTTCCGCCTTTGTGGAAGGTGTATAAATCGGTTCAGGCAGTTTGTCTGATTCCTTCAGTCCGGAAGGAAGCCTGATGCCACAGACTGTTCCGTTCTCCTGATAACTTGCCCATCCGCTGCCGGTGATATATCCGCGCACAATGCACTCAATAGGGAGCATCGTCAGCTTGCGGCACATCATACTGTTGCCGTCAAAAGAGGGCTGACGGAAAAATTCCGGCATGTCTTTAACATCCGTAGAAAGCATATGATTAGGAAGAATATCCTTTGTCATGTCAAACCAGAACTTTGACATCTGCGTCAAAACCGTTCCTTTTTTTGAGATAATGTTTTTCAGAATAACGTCATAGCAGCTGATTCGGTCTGTTGCAACCATAATCAGGCTGTCACCATTGTCATAAATTTCCCGCACTTTGCCTTCCATTATCGGCGTCCATTCGCTCATAATGATACCTCCAGATTTAATTAAGGGACTTAGTCCACGTATTTACCTAAAACAGTATAAAATCTTTTCTTTACGTTGTCAACAATACAGTTTGGCAAGTTTGGCAATTCCCGTTCTTTTTTTCTTGAAAAAAACAAATGTTTGCATTATACTATATATTGTGTTTGAGCGCCAATTAGAATGTGAGGTTTAGTGATATGAGCGATTATAATGGAAGCGACATTGTCATCCTGGAAGGACTGGAAGCGGTGCGGAAGCGACCGGGAATGTATATCGGAAGTACCGGAACCAGAGGTCTTCATCACATGATTTGGGAGATTCTTGACAATGGTATTGATGAGCATCTTGCCGGATTCTGCAATGAACTTCATCTGACACTGATGAAAGACGGCAGTGTTGTTGTAGAAGATAACGGACGCGGGGTGCCTGTTGATATTCATCCTGCCAAAAAGATTCCGACGGCGCGGGTTGTCTATACCGTATTGCATGCCGGCGGCAAATTTAACAGCGACGTATACAAAGTGTCCGGCGGTTTGCACGGAGTCGGTGCGTCCGTTGTGAATGCACTTTCTTCCCGCATGATTGTGGAAATCCGCCGGGATGGGAAGATTTACCGTGACGAATACAAAGACGGCGGTAAGCCGGTGACGAAATTGGAGAAAGGTTTCCTTCCTGTGGTAGGAACCTGTATGAAGAGCAATACGGGGACGAAAGTTACTTTTTACCCGGATGACTCGATATTTGAAACAGTCGAATTTAAGCCGGATACCATTCAGAAAAAACTCAAAGAAATTGCTTACTTGAATAAAAATCTCAAAATCGTTTTTAAGGACGAGCACACAGGAGAGGAGCAGACTTATCTCGAAGAGTTTGGAATTCAAAGTTATATCGGTTATATCAACCGGGAAGCATCCGTTCTTCATGATGATGTTATTTATATAGAAGGAAAAAGCGGTGACATTGAAGTTGAAGTAGCATTTCAGTACACACATAACTATAATGAACAGATAAATGCTTACTGCAATCGAATCAATGTAGCAGACGGCGGCACGCTGGTGACGGGGTTTAAGACGGCATTGACCCGCATTATGAATCAGTATGCGAGAGAATTGAACTTTTTGAAAGACAAGGAAGATAATTTTGACGGTAAAGACATTCGAAACGGATTGGTAGCCATCGTATCCATCAAGCATCCGGACCCGCAGTTTGAGAGTCAGACGAAAAATAAGCTTGGAAATACCGACGCCAAAAATGCCGTAGATGAAGTTTTTAATTTGGAAGCTCAGCGCTATTTTGACAAGAATGTCGAGGTTTTGAAGCGGATTCTCGAAAATATTCATAAGTCGTTTAAGGCGAGGACGGCAAGTGATAAAGCAAGGAAAAACGTCATGAAAAGTCTTATGGACGTAGATACGAAAAGTAAGCTGGCAGCCTGCTCTTCCAAAAAAAGCGAAGAATGTGAAATTTATATCGTGGAGGGAGATTCCGCAGGCGGCACTGTGAAGACGGCACGTAATCGAAGAACGCAGGCAGTTCTTCCTCTGCGTGGAAAGATTCTCAATGTTGAGAAGGCGCCACTCGAAAAAATTCTTGTAAATAATGAAATAAAAACAATGATTGCTGCATTCGGATGCGGGATTGGTGAAAATTTTGACATAAAGAAATTACGTTACGACAAAATAATTATCCTGACGGATGCCGACGTGGACGGAGCGCATATCAGTACTCTGCTGCTGACCTTTTTCTATCGTTTCATGCCTGAACTGATTTATCAGGGAAAGGTTTATCGCGGAATGCCGCCATTGTACCGGGTATCTTATGAAGAAGCAAAGGCGAAAAAGAAAAAGAAAACATCAGAGTATCTTTTTAATGACTTTGAGTTGGAGAAATTTCGTAAGACGGGAAATAAGATATTGGAATTACAGCGATACAAAGGTCTTGGTGAAATGGACGCTGACCAGCTGTGGGAGACAACACTGGATCCGGAAAGCCGGATTCTGGCGCAGGTTTCCATCAGCGACACCGTAGAGGCAGATGAAGTGACAGACATTCTTATGGGAAGTAACGTGCCGCCAAGACGGCAGTTTATTATGGATGAGGCGAAATACGCCAATCTGGATATTTAACGGGAGGAGAGACAAGCATGAGTGAAGAAAATATGATACAGTTGGATTTTTCGGAAGAAATGAAAAATTCGTACCGCGATTATGCCATGAGTGTTATTGTGTCCCGTGCCCTGCCGGATGTCAGGGATGGATTAAAGCCGGTGCAGCGCCGTATTCTTTATGCAATGAAGGAACTTTCCCTGTCGCCGGACAAACCACACAGAAAAAGTGCCCGTATCGTCGGTGACACGATGGGTAAATACCATCCTCATGGAGACAGCTCCATTTATGATGCATTGGTACATATGACGGAAGAGTATTCACTGAATGCTCCTCTTGTAGACGGTCACGGAAACTTTGGTTCGATTGACGGAGATGGGGCTGCCGCCATGCGTTATACGGAGGCGCGTTTGTCTCCTGCTGCCATGACTATGCTGGATAATCTGGACAAGGGACTGGTGAAATTTCTTCCGAACTTTGACAACAGTGAGAAAGAACCGGCTGTTTTGCCGGCACAGCTTCCCAACCTTCTTATCAACGGAACGACCGGTATAGCCGTTGGTATGGCGACCAACATTCCGCCGCACAATCCGACAGAAGTAATAGATGCCGTGATTGCCTATATGGACCGGCTGGGAATTTCCATTGACAAACTGATGGATTATATTCCGGCACCGGACTTTCCAACAGGCGGAATCATCATCAATGCCTCAGATATTCATGATATTTATGAAAAAGGAGAAGGAAGAATCCGTCTGCGGGCGCGCACGGAACTGGAAAAAG
>CAZGDT010000065.1:0-7775 GCA_964524245.1 uncultured Eubacterium sp.
AGGCTGCATTATATACTTCCTTTTCTTCACCGTTTTCACTTATTTTATTCCATGGTGACATCTCATTATTATCCCCATTCACTATCGCTACAGGATAAATCATAGTTGCCCTGTCAGTATCCGGCGCAAACGGCAGTCCGCTAATTTTATAGCAGGGCGGATTACTTGATGTTATTACCATTCCCTCTATCCACACATAATTACCATGCCGGATGTATGAGCCATATTGGGCTACTATTACATCGCTTGATATGGTCGTACTTGATGTAACATATAGAACCGGCGTCCACGTTCCACTCTCTTTTTGTTTTTCCAGTGTTTCTATTCGTCTGTTGACCGATAAATTGCTCTCTATATACTCGATATGTACTACTTCAACTACATCTTCCGTATTGCTCATACACAGCAATACAGGTTTTTCCTCTTCCAATACAACTCTTACAATAACCTCATCCTCTCTATAACTTACCGGATACAACCGTTCTGTAACAATTCCGTACTCCCGACTTACATCTTTCCTTACATTCCACATATAACAGTTTTGATTTGTCGTTGCATAAATTACAGACTGCACTTCCTCATACGGATAACCGCCATTAATAACCGGTGCTAATGAATATGAGCAGGTGTCTCCTTTTTCCGAAATCTTAAAATAACTGCTTCCCACAACATTGTCCACTCTCATTGTTCCGGCAAACTGTAACAATACCTGATTTTTCCATTTACTGCTCTGTCCATCAAATGCAGCCACTTTAGTATTTACCCACTCCTGCCCGTCAAGATACTGAAAACAGCCATCATGAATACGCAATCCGTGCGCTCCATCGCCGGAATGTGTCTTGTGCGTACAATGTTCATTCATGGTGCCATGTACAATTTCCTTATAGTTTTCAACTGCTGCCTCGTATTCATTCATCTTTTCCGTCATCTCATTTAGCATATCCTGCATTTTTTGATAGATAGAAAGATAATCTGAACTCCCCTGGTACCTTACGGATTCCTCTACACGAACCACGCAAGTATCTGTCGTTATTCGGTCTGTCTTAGCTCCTGCATAGCATCCAACTGTAAAAAATTCCTGCATCATCACTTTGTACGGCACTTCGCACTTCCCATCCTCAATCAATACCGGATAGTTTTTCCCATTCGCCGTAAATACTGCTATCTGAATTAAATCCGACCACTCTGATGGCAGAGAAAACTTTGCCTGTACGTACTCTCTTGTGTTTCCTACTAAATCCGATATTGTTTCCGTACATTCAATGTGCTGGCCTGTCACTTCAAAACATATTGTTCTCATCTTCTCAACTCCTTTTTTCTTTTAGCATATCAATCGTTTGTCCTAATTTCTTCCCTGATTCCCATAACTTTTATCCAACATTTTACCGTGTTTACACCTTTCACAATTTTTATAACAATGCTTTTTTTGAAACTCAAATTTATCCTGTTCCGTCCGAAATCGTGTCCCACATATCGTATGTTCTTCTAACCCCTCACACGTTATCATCTTTTCACTTTCCCGGATATAATACGCACACTCTGTCCGGTATATCCCCGGGCCATAGTATCCCGCCATCTAATCATTCCTCCCAAACATCACTGTTTCCATTTTTTCTTTCAAGTACGCAAAATCGCCATTCCATTGCCTTGTATTCAACATCAGCGTTGATGTATTGTTTTCCCAAAATACCGCATGATGTAATTCAGGCACTCTGTATGGACCTTCAATATCTAAATCATCTTCTGTTTTTTCACCTTCGTCCACCATTGCGTACAATGCCTCATTAATCGGAATAAGTGATTTTCCTGTCGATAACATTCGACTTATTACACCATATGCTTCTTCTATCAAAATCGGAGTCTCTTCCAACAATTCCAACGGTTCTTCATCCATTACCCGGATAAATGTTTCATCCGGAAGCATACTCTGTATTTCATCTTCGCGTACTCTGATATACTCATTTCTCTTTGGCAGATTTCCAATAAGTTCTATTACTGCTGCCTTTTCCTTGTTTGTAAAATACCTCTCATATACCATCAAGCACCAATAGGAACCGGCTATGTAATATCTCTCTTCCTCTGTAAATCCAACCACGAGGCCGCTTCCCTTGTACGCTTCTTTCAATAACCGCTTGAATATATTTGTTTTGATAAACATATCTATTCCTCCTTTTCGTCAATATAGGTTGCTTCCATATCTGCAATGTGCAGACATACCGCAAGTTTTGATTTTTCATATGCAGCATTGATATCTCTGCACCCGCCTTTTACTGCCTCGTCAAATGCTCCCATGTGCCAGCGGATGGCCAAGATCTCCGCATCCGTCAGATTCATAAATCTCTGGATGATAAAAACTGATTTTTCTCCATGTCCTGCCGGGAAAGCGTCTTCGTTATATGCATACGTTTCTTTCCCGTCTGTTTCCTGCCTTATATATTGATCTGTTTTACATACATCATGGAGCAGGGCAACAATTGCAAGCGTTTGATTATCATATTCGTCACTTGCTTCACTATTCATCAGCCTTTCGAACACATTCAATGAGTGCTCAGCTAAACCGCCTTTATAGCTCCCATGGTATTTTGTACTTGCCGGAGCATCCAAAAAGCCTTGTGCTATCAGATAAGTCAAGAGTTCTGCTGCCCCCGGACGGTGCCCTATATATTCCATATACGTTTCAATATATTTATTCTGCATTTTTATTCCTCCTGTTCTTTTCGTTCTCGCACACCATCCCCTGTGCTATTTCCGCATAGGTAAATGCTTCTTTCATTCTTCCTACCTGACAAAGTGCATGGTTCCGATATAATTTCAGAATTGTTGCCGGAACCCTTCGTTTCTTTCTTCGCAAATCGTCCTCAATCTGAGCCGGTTTGTATACGTGAATGATATCCCCAACACTCAGCATCATACGTTCCGGTGTCAGGTTGCATTGTAAGATGTGTGTCTCTTTCTGTTTTGCTTCTTTATGATTTGTTTTCATCCTAGCTGCCTCCCACATATCGGACAATATCCAAACGTCATCACGGCTGAATATATTCCTCTTTCTATCTTTACATTTCCATTTTTGGAAATGGTTAGCTTGAACGTATTATCATCCGCTATTATCGGCATGGCACAGGTACATGCAGGGCACTCGTTATTTTCCACATCATGCGCCGGCGCAACCGGTGTGTCAAAATCCTTCTCCGGTATCGAACTTTCGATACTTTGCGCCCTTTTCGGTTTCTCTTTTTTCTTCGGAATCGGTTCTTCTTTCTTCTCTTCCGGCAAAGGAACCCCGAACACTTTTTCATACCACTCCGAAAACGATAATCCGGCCGGATTTTCAAGTGCTGCTGCCGATTTTACAAACTCGGTGTAATCATATGTCTTCTTCTGAGTTCCTTTGGTTATCCGCACTTCTGTATCTCTAAAAAAATACAGGTACGAACCGGCCCGCGTAAATCCATACCCCGTGCCTGACACAGCCACAGCCACCGCTTCCGTGTCTGTCTTCCCGATATTTTCAAGACGTGTTATATGCGGATACAGCTTTTTCAGTTTCTCCAAAAAATCTTTCTGTCCAAGCAGAGTTTTAATGGAATCTGTAAGAAAGTTATTGTCTGTCGCTTCAAACGTTACCGTTGCCGCAAAATTATTTTCCTTTTCCTGTTCCGCCGCCGCTTTCACCTCCCTCTTCACTTCCCGGATTTCCTCACGTTTCATCTCCGGAGAAAGTTCTTCCCGGATATTATCAGGAAGCGTCAGTATTTCCGAAAGTTTAGCTTGTCCAAATCCTGAATATCTTTCCTGTAACTCCGTTGAATACCCGTCCCTCGAAAATTCCCTGTTGATATCCATAAACCTTGATACCTGGGACTGACTCCACCCATACTCGGTTTCTGCGAACTTAAAGATACTTGAATATCCTTCCTCCCGAAAAAGTTCCGCATCATCTGCTTTTCGCAGTATATAACCCAGTTCCACCACGCTTGTAACTGCTTTTCTTTGGCAGTTATCAATTTCTCTTTTTACGTCGGCCATATCATTCAATACTATCCTAATTTGGTTCATCTTCCTTCCCTCCAATCATCCTGAGCAAATATTCCAAAAGCTCAATTACCGCTTGTCTGATGTCTTCTTTCACTCTTTTCACTCCTTTATCCCCCCGGCTTTTAGCCGGGAGGTTTTTCAATGGCTTACTTCGTGATATCAAACCATTGGTGCCTAGATATAATTTTTCCCGAAGATTTTCATAAAATCTTCTCTTGTCCCATATGCCGCTTCGAACGCTTTTTGCCCTGCTGCCTTTAGCGACAAATCAACCTGACCGTTTTTGTGTGTGGATTCCGGACCGTTTCTGTGACAGCGTTCGCCACACAATTTTACCTTTAATCCATATTTTTCGGAAAATTTTCGATTGGCTCCGCCAAAAATATGATGCATTTCCAGCCCGCACGGGTCTGCCGTCGGATTCCGTCCGCACAAATAACAGCTTTCTCCGTCATACTCCGATTGCATTATCGATTTTGACATGTCCTCTCTCCTTTCTGAATTTATTCAAAAAATCATCTACTTCTGTTACTTCCTCACCTTCTTTGTTATATTTCCCATGGCGCTGACGTATCTCATATTCCGGTGTTATTTCCACCGTGTAAAACGGCTTGTCCTGTTCCTCTTTCTTTCGAAGGAACAGGATATAACTTTTTCCTTTAATCATACGGTCAGCATATCCGACTCTTCCAACACATATATGCTGCTTCTGTCCTTCTATCACAATCTCTTCATTACTTTTTGCCGGCCGGATGAGGTAATTATCATCTTCATAAGAAAATTTCTTTTTTATTTTCTTATACACTTTTTCTATATCCGCATCTTTTTCTTTTGCTTTTTTTCTCTCTTTTCTTCTCTGCTTTTCGTTTTTTACTTCAAGCATGGAATCATGCGCCTCATCCAAATCTCTCGGGAAAAGAACAAACTCACTGCTCATGTCACTTCCGGCTTCACGCGCCATTTCGATATAATCTCTGTACTTCCATGTTGAATGCACCTTCACATAACGAAGCGTCTTTTCAATCGGCATATGCAGGTCCAAAAAGAACAAAGTGCAGTCCCTTCTCCCAATCTGAGCCATTTTTACTGCGAGGGAAGCAGTTTTAGCTACATCCTGCAGGTCAATACATAACTGTACAAATTCCTGCGTTACCTCTTTTTGTTTGCGGAGTTCCCTGAACAGCTCTCTGTTGACACCAAGAATTTTATGAGGTTCTTTTTCTCTTTTCAGCCTGATTTTAGTTTCGCAAATATAATCTTCCACAAGCTCTTTCATGCCGGCTTTATAAAGCTGCTCCAGCTGCGGATAACGGTGTATTTTTTCGTACACGTCTAAAAATCCGCTTATGTCTGCGTTATATCTGTTTCTCTTGTTTATTCTTTCTGTCAGTTCTTTCCCCTGCATTGGAAAATATTTCAAGAGACTGTCTTTTAGAATCCCCTGCAAATTTCTTTTATATATTTCAGGACCGGCAAGTCTTTCATACCGGTAACTCCATCCCCCGAATCCTGCTATTCTTACCACCGGGCTGTTCCTTGCTTTTACGCTCCATGTTATATGGTTTTCTGCCCATTCGTCACCCCGATATCCGCCTCTTTTCTCATACCAGTATTGTCTTCTTCCTTTTTCCACTGCTGCCATAAGGGATTCATGACAGCTTTTTTCTGTCTCTCCGGTATCGTAAAAGATGTACTCTCTTTCAACAAAACGCGCCAGTATGCCATGGTTGATTTTCTGCAGATAAACAAATTTTTTTGACCTTCTTTTGCCGTTCATTCTTTTTTTCGTTTTCGCTTCTGCCCTCTTTCCGCACTTCGGGCATGTCACTTCCATGGAATATTTCAGCTTATCAAAAGCCGACTCTTTGCCGCATCCGGTACATACTCCGTTTTTCTTTCCCGGTTCATATACGATATAGCACGGCATCCGATTGTCCATCCATTCAATGAATGCGTTCGGAAGAGGGCGTAACTGCCCGATTATCCGATTCTTTCTGTCTTCTCTTCCTGCCATCTTTACGCCTCCATGTAATATTCTTTGATAATCTGATAGCCCTTCATAGGACCACAATAACTGCACCTTCCCCCTCCGGGCAGCGTTACCGTATTGCTCTTTGCCTCTTTCGCTATCCGTTCTGCTGCCTCTTCTATCCTTTTTCCTTCTTTGCGGATACAGCGTGCAAATGCTTCATCATCACAGTTTCCCATCAGATAACCTGCCACGTCATCCGCCAGGATCTTCCAGTCTGCCGCCGCTTTCTTTTCAATCTCCAGTTTCCCAATAGCGGCAGTAACCGGGTCGCACAGCCATACTTCACCGTTCAATATGTCTTCTTCTTCCTGTTGAAGATATATTTCCAGCATATCTTCTAAACCGTTTTCTTCTGCTAGAACATGAAGGCTCTCTATATCTCCTTCTTCATACAAGCCCTGCGCTGCCATATTGATTTCTTCGCAAGAATCAAATTCTCCAAATTTTTCAAACATATTCATTCCTCCTAATATTGGTCTTTTGTTACGGAATATCTTCCTTCCCGGAATTTTTGCTGCAGATATTCCGTATATTCATGCTTCATACACCGTTCCACCTTAACAGACTCCATCTGTTTCGATTTTTCATAATACATTTCCCACAGCTCACTATGTACATTTCCTTCGGCACATCCTTTCTTTGCCATATGTTCGGCGTACGCATTATCTAAATATATCCGTACCCGGGCCGGTGTGGTCATATACTGAATGGCATCCACTGCTGCCCTCGCACACAGTTTTTGATAAGAAATGCCTTCCCACCCGGCAATATGTGCTTTCGCATATTTTTTTCCGTTTATTTCCGTGACAAGCACAATGCCGTAGGTTCCGTTTCCTCTTGACACTCTTCCGAAAAAACGGGATGTTATGTAAATATCTACTTCCACGGCGATCCCCTCCTTCCATCATTCTTTACGAGAATATAGCGCAGAAAATTCCATCCTGTCAGTTCGGATATGCCCGAACACACTGTTCGCTTATCCAGCCAGTAACCTTTTCTTGTGCCCGGCTCTTCCCGGAAATAGCCTCTGTTTTTTACTATTTTCCTTTTCGTCTCCGGCCGGAAAAGGTTTTTGCTTCTTGTCCATGCCCGGCCTTTCCCACCCAACTTTCTAAACTGAAGAATATATTTTGCAAAATACTCTGCCAGTTTTGAATACTGCCCAGTATCATCTAACGGACGTATATCAATACGGCCATGTTTCCATGCCTGCCGAATCCATTCTACCGGCACCTGATTCATCACCATATGATGATGCAGTGCTCCACGGACTCCGACTTCCGTAACCACTATGTATTTACATGTCTCTTTTTCTTTTTTCATGCGCCGGCGCAAACGGTCAAGAAATTTCTTCCTGTCCTGCTTCGCCTCTTCCACCGTCTCTGCCCGTTTCTCTTTTTCATACGTCAATGTCACATGATAGTCACCCGGTGCAAAATTGGCATTCATAAGAATGGTCAATTCCGTGATTGTTTTTCTTAAATTTATTTTTTTCTGTGCTTCTTTCGTCGCCTTCCTCTTTTCTGACCGGGTAGCCCCCGGCGGATGGATATGGGAAGAATAACTTCTCTCATACAGAACTGTCCGTCCTGCTCTGGTTGTTTTTTCAATGTATGGCATATGCTGTCTTCCTTTACGCTAGAAATAATACCTTAATCGAGTGATTAAAACGGCTTTTATTTGCCGTTTTTACTTGCTTTTCAAAGCC
>CAZGDT010000066.1:0-7747 GCA_964524245.1 uncultured Eubacterium sp.
ATTTGGAATCTACGAACGGAACATTTGTAAATGGTGTAAAGATGACAAACAGAAGAATGCTTCTTGATGGTGACGTCATTACTGCCGGACGTGAGAAATTTGTATTCCATACACTTAAAAATGCAGCTATCGCAGAAGAAGAATAAGAAATAACAGGAAAGAGGAGAAGGATGAGCAATCAGTTATTTTGTCCGAATTGCTTTCAAAGTGACTGTTTCAATGGAAGCGTGTGTTATCAGTGCGGGTATGAAGAAAAAACTCCGCGTGATCAGCGGGCTCTCCCCCCGGGAGTACTGCTTCAGAACCGGTATTTTCTCGGACGGGTGCTCGGAATTGGCGGGTTTGGCATTACCTACCTGGCATTCGACAGCCGGCTGCGTCAGCGATGCGCCGTAAAAGAATACTTTCCGGCTGAGTGGGCCATGAGGTCGTCAGGAACCAACAGAATCATACCAAACAGTCAGATAAAAGACGACTTGTACCGCCATGGCAAAGAGGTTTTTGTCAATGAAGCGAACATTCTGCTTGAGTTTCAGAGAGAGCCGCATATAGTCAATGTACGAGACTTTTTTGAGGCGAACGGAACGGCATATCTTGTGATGGAATATGTACAGGGAGTCAACCTGAATCGCTATATGAGAGAAAAAGGAAGTGTACTGCCTCTGTCATTAGCCAATCAGATGGTACAGGAAGTAGGGGACTCCCTGCACCGGGTACATAAAAAGAATCTGCTTCACCGTGACATCAGTCCGGACAACATCATGTACGACCGTTCCGGTGAAATGAAACTGATTGACTTTGGTGCCACGAGAGAATATGCGATGAATTCGCCGCAAAGTATGTCCATTATGGTAAAACCCGGTTTTGCGCCGATTGAACAGTATTCGCGTTCCGGCAAACAGGGACCGCACACAGACGTTTACGCGCTGGCAGCGACATATTATCACATTGTCACGGGAGCGAAGCTCCCCACGGCGCCGGACAGAGAATCAGGAGTTGAAGTGATTCCGCTAAAGCAGATAAAACCTGACATACCGGATTATGTAAATGCGGCAATTGGGCATGCATTGGAGAAAAAATGGCAGAACCGCACGGCAAATATGAAAGAATTTGTCCGGGAAATGCACTTATCACACCGGCCGTCGGATTCACATCTGCCGGGAACCGGTTGCGTCTGTATGAGAACGGCAGACGGGATAAGAGAGTGGCCGCTTTGGAATGACAGAATTCGAATCGGCAGAAACCGGCAGAGCTGTCAGATTTTTCTCAATAGTCCGCAGATAAGCGGGGAACATTGCGATATCGTGTTTGACAGGATGGGAAACCAATTTCAGATTACGAATTATTCCGGCAATCGAACCTATACACAGAGGGGGACGTTGGAAAAAGGACAATCTGTGTGTCTGCAGGCGGGAGAATGGTTTTATATGCAGACGAATGAACAACAATATGTATTTTATGTGGAGGTGAAATCCTAGTGTTTGGTAAGAAGAAAAAAGAAAGTAATGTTGTCAGACAGACAGCGCCGGCTTCATCCGGAACGGTGCAGCGAACGGTACCGGAGCTGACGACATTATCATATACCGTGACCGGGAACAGAAAGTATCAGCAGGATGCCGTGTATGTATCGCCCGGCAAGAAACTGGCGGCAAACAAAAAGACGAGAGTTCTTGCTGTTGTATGTGACGGCATGGGCGGTATGGCAGATGGCGGAAAAGCGAGCCAGACGGCTATTCAGATGATGGTTCAGGGATTCAAGCAGATAGAAAAAGCATCTGCAGTGGACATTCCGGCATTTTTCCGTCGGGGTATTCAGACAATTGACCGGACAATATACAATTTTCCGAAAGAAGACGGAAAAGGTTCCGGCACGACCATGGTGGCGGTCATCGCAGAAGATAATAAGCTGTACTGGGCATCCGTCGGAGACAGCCGTATTTACATTATCCGCGGCAGTCAGATGAAGCAGGTGACCAGAGATCACAATTATTGGCTCCGCCTTCAGGAAATGGTGGCGAGCGGACAGATGACACAGGAAGAAGCCATGAACAAAAGACAGAAGGAAGCCCTGATAAGTTTCCTCGGAATCGGCAGCGTCAGTCTTATGGATGTGAATGCACAGCCATTTGAAATGCAATATGGAGACATTGTTATGCTTTGCAGTGACGGAATCACGAAAACTTTGTCGGATGAACAGATTCACGGTATCATCACAAGCGATATCGTTTCGATGGAGGACAAGGCAAAGACACTTGTGAATGCGGCCGTTACGGGCAATACCCATTCACAGGACAATACGTCAGTAGCCATTTTGCAATATAAAGAATCCATTATAAAAAGAGAAAGATAAGCACAAAAGTGCTTTTGCGTCAAAGACGCAGGAAAGGAGAACATTATGAATTTAAGCAGATGTGACAAAGGACATTTTTTTGACAAGGAGAAATTTGCAACGTGCCCGCATTGTCAGGGAGGCGCAGGAGCAGATGACAGTCTGACGACAGTATTTACCGAGGACATGACGGCAGCAGGACCGGTTTCGCCGAATCCGGTGCCGCCAATTAGTCCGGCCCCTGCACCGGCCGGTGACGATTCCCTTCCGGTTGGAGGAACACCGGTTGATCAGCCGACAGTTCCTGCAAGCGGAATCGGTTCAGGAAATACGGTTCCTCTGACACCGCCGGTAACCCCCGGATTTGATGAGTTTTCCCCAACCCTTCCGGTAGATGACCCGGATGATGACAAAACCGTTGGATTTTTTGACTTTGATCCTATTTTCGCAGATGAGTCAGCCAAGACACAGGGAAGCAGTCAGCAGGGGAATGGCACATCATCCCCTTGTGTAGGATGGCTGATTGCAATTGGAGGAGAGCACATTGGACAGGATTTCCGTTTGAAAGCAGGGAAAAACTTTATCGGACGCGATATCAGCATGGATATAGCACTTACCGGTGACAAGAGCGTATCCCGCAACCGTCATGCCATCGTTGTGTATGAGCCAAAACAGCATCTTTATCTTGTGCAGCCGGGTGATTCCAGCGGACTGGTATACCGCAACAATGAAGTTGTATTAAGCCCCGTGAAACTGGTAGCTTATGACATGATAACCGTCGGAGAAGTGAATCTTCTCTTTATGCCTCTCTGCGGAGAGCGTTTCAACTGGAGCACGCTTCTGGAAGAAATGAGCGCAAAGTCAGAATAAAAACAACGGGAGGAAATTAATCATGGATCGTGCGGCAAAAGGAGTGAGAGTGGCAGGCGCGCTGCTTCTGTTTCTGAATCTGGCAGCGTTTTTTCTGCCGTTAAGCAGAATTGATTATGGAAATTATGGACAGGAAAACATATCATCTTTTCAGTATTTGCAGAAGATTTTGATACCGGACGCTTCCAATCCGACGGATTATGGGTTGAGCGTTATACTTGTTGTCCTGCTGCTGATGCTGTTGCCGGCCGTGCTGTCTCTGACAGCCGGAATTATAGGTCTGGTGGGAAGTCCGAAGCAGATTGTATCCGGTATTCTGGCAATTCTTGTGGCAGGTATGTACGCTGCGCTTTATCTGCTTATTAACCGGATGGCGCCGGTTTGGAGCTTGAAAGAAGGCCAGACAGCATACTGGGGATATGCATATTTCATTTCCCTGGGTGTATCCGGCTCGTCTGCAATACTTGGTATTATAAGTTTTATTGTCCGACCGAGAATTCGAAAAACGGAATCTTCCGCCATACCGCAGCTGAACGAAATCCGTCAGGAACAGGAAAATGCACGGTACAACATCGTACAGCCCATGACGGGGAGCGGTGACCGGAAAATGAACATGAATGCCGGAGAAAAGAAAGTACCGCTGACGCCGGAAATAAAACCGGACATTCAGCCGAATGATATACTGCTAACCGGGGTATTTCCGCGGGGCGTGCTGGTCGGACTGACCGGGATATATGCCGGTGCAGAAATATCATTTAAGGATGGAGAATCCATCCGTCTGGGACGTATGACAGACAATGATCTGGTATTTGACAACCAGCCCCGTGTCAGCAGAAACCACTGTGTACTTACATGGAGAAAAGAATCGAACAATTTTGAAATTATAGACTATTCCAGTAACGGAAGTTATATCAATGAACAGGAAGACTGCCTGCCGCAGAATATGAAGATTATTCTGGCACCGGGCACGATTCTGGACATCGGAAGTGAAGAAAACAGATTTCGTCTGGAATATCGGGAGAGGTAAATTATGGCAAGCGAATTATGTATGAATTGCTTTAGTGTAAAAGGTCAGTACGAGGTATGCCCATTCTGCGGTTATGCAGAGGGCACACCGCCGGAACAGCCGCACTATCTGCAGCCGGGAACCATACTGGCAAATCATTTTATCGTCGGAACCGCTATCGGTTTCGGTGGATTTGGAATCACTTACAAATGTTTCGATACCACTCTTGGTGTTATCGTGGCGGTAAAAGAATTTTATCCGGCAGGACTGGTAAACCGTGCTCCGGGAGAAAGCAGCGTCGGTCTGCTCTCCGGTGATAAAAAAGAACAGTATCATGCTCAGCTCAAACGTTTCCTCATGGAAGCGCAGAGCATTGCCCAGTTTGGCAAGGCGAAAGACATCGTCAACGTGTATGACTATTTCGAGGCAAATAACACGGCATATATCATTATGGAATATGTGGACGGTGTTCTTCTGAAAGATTATCTGGACCGGCAGGGAAGAATGGAGCCGGAAGTGGCATTGAATGTCATCACGCCGATTATCGAGGCAGTGAAAAAAATTCACGGAAAAGGTATTATTCACCGTGACATCAGCCCGGATAATATATTTATATCGGGAGAAGAATCCATCAAAGTATTCGATTTCGGAGCGGCCCAATTGAATAATAGCCGCGAAGGACTTGCCGGCGAGAAAGTAATCAAAGTAGGGTATTCTGCACCGGAGCAGTACAGAGACAACAGTAAACAGGGATTCTATACTGACATCTATTCAGTGGGTGCCATTCTCTATCAGATGGTGACGGGAATCAAACCGATAGAGTCCACGGAGCGTGAATTCAAAGATACACTCAAGTCACCGGCCGAGCTTGGTGTTAAAATCGAGCCGAATGTGGACCGTGCCATTATGGAGGCCATGGCGGTGCGTCCGGAACTCCGTCTGCAGAGCATTCAGCAGTTGGATGATGCATTGCATGCGAAGCGGATTGCCGAGTATCCGAAAGTGAAGTTGAAAAAGAAAAAACGCAGACGAAACTGGATTATCAGCCTTGCGTCGACCTTGGTTCTTGCCGTGGGAGTAGGTATAGCACTTTTCTCCACAGTCCTCAAGGAAGAGAGCCGGATCTTCGACACGACACTGACGAACGATACCATTACGATATGGGTAGACAGCGATGAAGATAAGGAAATACTGGATTCCGTGGCGCAGAACAACTTCGTACCGGGTAAGGATATGGGAGAAGTTACAGAACGTGTGAAAAAAATGCTGAATAATAACAAAAACATTACGGTAAATGTTGTCAATATCAATGCAGATGGAAACAATGTCGGAATGGAAGAAAAACTGCAGGAAGCGAAGAAGAACAATACGATGCCGGACATGTTCCTGTCAGATGAAGTGTCGGATTTGAGTGCTTATCATCTGGCGTCTTATGAGGACAACGTATTGGCGGAAATCAGGACGGAAGAGTATCTGTATATGTCCGAGTATGAAAAATACTTCCCGGACAAAACGGAGATGCCGACCGGGATTAACACGCTGTTTTTGTATTCAAAAGCGTTTGATGAAAAGACGAAAACAATGAATAACAGCAGTTTTTATAACGCAAATAACACTCAAAAAAGTGTAGAACTGGATACCGTACAGAAAGCAGGAAGCGACATGGTACGTCAGGAATATACCTACATTTACATGCCGGGTGTGACGAAGATGGCGATACTGAAAAATCCAAGCTGTTTTAATGCGTCAACAGGTGAAATCAGTCCGGATACGGATATGGTCAACAACCTCAGTACTTATCTCCTGGATGTTCATGGACGGGGAGAACAAAGTGATGGTACGCAGATTGGAAATGTGTATGATCGGGGGAACAGTACCATTGATGACAGTTCTTACCGTTCCATCTTATATCTGCTTAAGCAGAACTCTTATCAGGGAGCATCGGAAAAGAATGCCGTATCCGATTACAGTACGCTTGTTTTGACACAGAATGGAAAGATGTATGTGGAATATCAGAAACGGTTTGCCATTAATGCAGACTCCTCGGAGAACAAACAGACTGCCTGTATGAGATTTATGTGGACGCTGATGGGAGAAGCCGCGCAGGAGAATTATTATCAGGCAGACGGCGTGACACCGTTTCCGATTAATAAAGAGGCATTCCATGAATTCTTTGATTACAATGAAGCATTTACCTGTTTCGAAAAAATGGTGGATGAGATGGCCGACTGTATATTGGTCGGAAGCGGAAGTGCAAACATCAGATATTTTGAATCAGGGTTACGAAGCAACACAAATTTAGCAGATTCTGCTGCCGTAAATCAATATTGTCAGCAGTATGTGAAAGAAAAGAAGAAAAAATAAAGAGACCAAATGGAGAGAGCCATGGAACAACTGCAGAAGACACAATATGTAGGCGGCGGACACAAAAACAGCGGTCAGGCAAGTCGTATGATTGTCCTGGCAGGAAATGAATTCCGGGATTATGACTTAAAGGCGATGAACAAAGACCGCATCACCTTCGGGCGGGATGCCGCACAGTGTGATATCGTCATTCCGTTGAAGACGATATCCGCCGTTCACGGAAAAATAAAATTTTCAAACGGAAAAACTTATGTAGGGGATGTGGGAAGTACAAACGGAACCTATATGTATCGTGGAGAAGCCTATGAATTTATGAAACCGCGAAAGTATTACCAGAAAAATTCGGGAGACTGGATTTTTCGGATTGATTCGAAAAATCAGCTTTCGGCCAATTCAGCCGTTATCATTCTGACAGATTCAGGAAATAAAAGTGCATGGCAGTGTCTTCCCCTTCAGCAGGGGCTGACAACCATCGGAAGAGATTCACGAAATACGGTTGTGATGGAGAGCCCCGGTTTTTCGCGGAAACATGCCGGTATCATCTGTCAGAACGGTAAGTATGCCATCATCGACTACGGCAGTGTGAACGGTACATATGTCAACGGGAAAAAAGTAGAGAAACAGGCGTACATCGCAGAAAAGGACATGATTCAGATTGCCGGTTCCCTGTTCTTTGTCATAGATGGAAAGCTCATGTATCAGGGAAGTATGAGCGGTGTTTCTCTCCGTTTGGAAAACATTTCGAAGGAAGTAGGAAGCGGAAGCGGACGAAAGAGAATTCTGAACCAGGTATTCTGCGACGTCGGAAGCAATGAATTTGTTGCGATTATCGGCGGCTCCGGTGCCGGCAAGACGACAGTGATGAATGCCATGAGCGGAT
This sequence comes from uncultured Eubacterium sp., assembly GCA_964524245.1. Lineage (GTDB taxonomy): Bacteria > Bacillota > Clostridia > Lachnospirales > Lachnospiraceae > Eubacterium_F. Next base: position 7,450 of record CAZGDT010000066.1, read on the forward strand.
TTGATGATGATGTTTCCGGCCGTGTGTACTGTAACGGTATTGACCTGCGCAGAAACTTTAACTCGCTGAAAAACATGATTGGTTTCGTGCCGCAGCAGGATATCATTTATGAAAACCTGAAACTGCGAAAGATGCTTCTCTACACGGCAAAAATGAAAATGCCTTCCGACACGACGCGTGAGGAAATGGAAAAGCGTATATACAAAGTTCTGGAAATGGTGGATCTTACGGCGCATGCGGATACATACATCCGTAAACTCAGCGGCGGTCAGAAAAAACGTGCCAGTATAGCGGTTGA
>CAZGDT010000067.1:0-7606 GCA_964524245.1 uncultured Eubacterium sp.
AACATTTAAAGAAAGGAAATTTGGGGAGGGTGACAACCACCCAAAAAAATTCCGGCAGTTAAATTAATAAGTGTTGATACAAGACGGTTCTTATGCTGCTTATGGCAAAGGACCGTCTTTTTTCTGTCGAATCTTTCCGATATTTCCTACTTGCTTTTTTTATAGAAACTGGGTATTATTGTATGTAAAGGGGATAATTCGGATTAAAACTGTATTAGGAGGTATGCGAATGCTTAATTTTGAGGAAGAACTTGAAAAATTTCAACCCAGCATGGACATAGAAAAAGTCGAAGATGTGGTTTATCATAATAATTTAGCGGATGTAACTGATATTGTAAAAGAGTTGATACAGGATGCAAAGGGAACATTGTGACATTGACAGGAGGTTTGGAAACGATGAGATGTCCAAGATGCGATGCCAATGTAAGCGGCAAGGCGACGCACTGTAGTTTTTGTGGACAGGACCTTTCTATCATGCGTTATGTTCGCAGGGTTTCTAACACATATTATAATATGGGATTAGAAAAGGCAGAAGTGAGGGACCTGTCAGGTGCAGTGGCTGTTTTGAAGAAAAGCTTGCAGTTTGACAAGAAAAATACAAATGCCAGGAATTTACTTGGTTTAATTTATTATGAGATGGGTGAGACCGTAGCGGCACTGAGCGAGTGGGTATTGAGTAAATATCTGCAACCGTCGGAGAATGCTGCGGATTACTATATTGATACGATACAGAGCAACCAGACAGCTTTGGATGCTACGAATCAGACGATAAAAAAATACAATTCTGCTTTGGCGGCGGCACAGGCGGGCAATGAAGATTTGGCGATTATTCAATTAAAAAAAGTTGTCAGTCTCAATCCCCATTTTGTACGGGCGCAGCAGTTGCTGGCGTTGCTGTACATTCACGACAGTGATTATCTTAAAGCAGCGAAGTGTTTGAACCGTGCCAGGAGAATTGATTTTAATAATACCACGACACTGCGTTACATGCAGGAGGTAGGAGAGCGGACGGCGGTGAGTGAGAGCCGGGAGACACAGAAGAAGCCTAAGAAGAAGGATCCGTTGTCTAACGTTACACCGGTGGGCACTTATAAAGAAGAAAAAAGGTCCCTTATGCCGGTAATGTATGTAATTATCGGGGCAGTTGTCGGCATCGCCATATCATTTATTCTGTTGTGGCCTACCATGAAAAAGAACAATACGGGTGACAGCACTCAGATTTCCAATACCAATGAACAGCTTGCAGTGCAGTCGTCTCAGATTTCTGCTTTGGAAAAGGAAAAGGAAGTGCTGGAAGAGGATGTAAAGAAGCTGGAGAAAGAAATTCAGGATGCCGATTCCGCAGCGCAGAAGAAAGCGGATTGTTATGAAAAGCTTCTTAAAGGTGTAAAAGCATATCTTGATAATGATAAGATACAGGCAGCGATTGAAGTCGCGAAGTGCAAAAAATCAGATTTTGCAACAGAGGAAGCGAAAAGCCTGTTTTCCCTGATTAAGACGGTTTCTGAAAGAGATATTCAGGCACTTGTCAATGAGGGGAAACGAACGGCATATTCTTCTTATGATGGTGCGATTGCCATTTATGCAAAAGCATTGAAACTTGATACGGATAATCAGGAAGCGATGTACCAGATGGCGTATTGCTATCAGAAAAAAAAGGAAAATAAGAAAGCGAAGAAATGGTATGAGAAAGCCATTCGTGTTGATGAGAACAGTGCGATTGCCGGGAAGGCGAAGGTGTATTTGGAACAGGTAAAAGATGCACTGAAAGAAACGGATACGGAGGGCGGCGGCCAATAGCCGGAATACAGATGAAAAACTGAATCGATATTCAGAAAGATCCACGGAAGAAAGTCATCTTTTGTGGGTCTTTTTTTGAAGAAAAAAGTGGGAAAGGATAGAAAAAAATGGAGCAATTTTCAATGGAGCGCAATGGCTCTCAACTGGTATTACACATTAGTGAGGAACTGGATCATCATATGGCAGGTCAAATTAGCCGCGTGATAGATTTGCAGATTGAGAAAGGAAGTGTGAGGACGCTGGTGTTTGATTTTTCGGGCATAACTTTCATGGACAGTTCGGGAATCGGTATGGTTATGGGTCGTCACCGCAAAATGAATTTTATGGGAGGAAGGACATTCGTAACCGGTATAGGTGACAGTGTGGATCGTATTTTTCGAATGTCAGGACTATATCGGATTATTCCAAAATATCAGGAAAGGATGGAAAACCATTAATGGGAAAATCAGAAATAACCTTTGAATTTGACAGCAGTTCAGAAAATGAAAGTCTGGCAAGAACGGTTGTGGCGGCCTTTCTGGCACGTCTTGATCCAACAATGGAGGAATTGTCAGATGTAAAAACAGCAGTTTCTGAGGCGGTAACGAACGCCGTTATTCACGGATATGACGGCGGCTCCGGCAAGATAAAGATACATAGCTGCCTGGAGGGAAATACAATATGGATTGAAGTGTCTGATATGGGAGTCGGCATACCGGACATCCATCGGGCGATGGAACCCTTGTACACGACAAGACCGGAAATGGAACGCTCCGGTATGGGATTTGCCTTTATGGAAGCTTTTATGGATGAACTTGAAGTGGACTCACAAGTAGGACAGGGTACGACGGTTCGTATGAAAAAGAAAATATACAGTGCATTTATTTTATCGTAAGGGAGTCTGCCAATGGAAACCATAGAACTTATTAAACGTTCACGTGCGGGGGATAAATTGGCGAGAGAACAAGTGATAAAAGATAACATGCCATTAGTATACAGCATTGTAAAGCGGTTTTCCGGAAGAGGTTATGACACGGAGGATTTATGTCAGATAGGCGCAATCGGTTTGATTAAGGCGGTAGATAATTTTAATATAAATTTTGAGGTCAGGTTTTCAACTTATGCCGTCCCGGTTATCAGTGGAGAGATTAAACGTTTTTTGCGTGATGACGGCATGGTAAAAGTGAGCCGGACATTGAAAGAGAATGGCATTCGTGTGAGGCGGGCGGCAGAGAGTCTGGCGGCGGGCCTGGGGCGTGAAGCAACCATGGAGGAATTAAGTGCGGCAACAGAGCTGGAACGGGAGGAAATTGTCATGGCCCTGGAAGCAGGAAATGAGGTGGAATCTCTGCAAAAAACGGTGTTTCAAAAGGAAGGAAGCGAAATTCTGCTTATGGATCGCATCCCCTCTGAAAAAAATGAATCGGAAACAATCATTAACCGGGTGCTTCTGGAGGAGCTGTTGAATGAATTGGACGAGAAAGAAAAACGTTTGATAGAAATGCGGTACTTTGAGGAAAAAACGCAAACGCAGACGGCGCTGGAGCTGGAAATGAGTCAGGTGCAGGTTAGCCGCCTTGAGAAAAAAATCCTTGGATTTATGCGAAAAAAATGTATTATGCAACGGATATGAATAAAAAAAATGAAAATGGCAATGGTAATACCGAAAGGAAGTGTTTTGATGAAGAAAGCCGGTATTTATACTATTGCCGTTCTTGTATTGGCAGCATTGGCAGTGTTTGTATACAAATCTCAACAACCTAATGATGATATGACGCAAAAGACGAAAGGAACACTGGTGAAGGAGTACAGAGAATGGAAGAAGTATTATATATAAAAATAGAACAAAATATTCCTGTGGCAAAACGGCAGATTACGTTTCGTGATTTGGGGACAATATACTGTATTGACAATGACATTGTAAAGAAATTAGAAAATACTGTTTTTTATACACTGCCGGCTGATGCTCCTCAAAAAAACATGTTTACAATCGCCAAAGTCTATGAAGTTATTCACCGGACTTATCCCGGTATTAAAATTGAAAATCTTGGTGAGCGGGATTTTATTATAGATTATGAAAAACCGGATTCGAAAGAAAAGAGAAAAGTGACAGAGTTTCTGAAAACAGCGCTTGTTTCTGCTGTTGTTTTTATCGGAGCCGCCTTTACGATTATGACATTTAATGAGGATGTAAGTGTTGCGGATGTTTTTGACAAGATTTATGTGCTTGTGCTGGGACCGGGAAGTGAGAACGGCTTCATAATTGAAATTTCTTATGCGATAGGACTGCCTATAGGAATTTTAGTATTCTACAATCATTTTCGCAGGAAAAAAATTAAAGATGATCCGACACCGATTCAGGTGGAGATGCATACGTATGAAGAGCAGGTAAATAAATCGCTGATTGCTGCTGCTTCAAGGGAGGGGCACACAATTGATAGTAATTAAGAATTTGATTTTAATTATCATTGGACTGTCAGGAGGTTTTTCCGTTGCTTCCGGCATTTTTGCCTTTATCACCATGCTTGGAATTGTTCCGAGACTGGCTGCAAGAACACATACCGCCAATCATATTATCCGATATGAGAATATGATTGTGTGGGGAGGAGCAATAGGAAATATATGGATTTTGTTTCTGCTGCCGTTTCCTCTTACAACAGTCTTTTTGATTTGTTTCGGCCTGTTTGCGGGGATTTATGTCGGATGTCTTGCGATGGCGCTGGCTGAGGCGCTTCGCGTGATACCAATTATGGTCAATCGAATTCAAATTCGGGAAGGATTCTATCTGATTCCGTTGTCGATAGCTCTTGGGAAAATGACCGGAACATTGTTTCAATATTTTTTTCAGAATTAAAGGAGTGAACACTATGAAGGAAAAGATGGATATTACAAAAGTGCTCAAGGAAAAAGAACCGCAAAAAAAAGACCGCATTTATAATGAATACGTGAAAGAAAATACACCAAAGAAAAGCTGGCTTTGGAATTTATGCAAAGCATATTTTGTAGGAGGGCTTATATGTGTTCTTGGTCAGATTCTTACCGATTTGTATATGAGTTTGGGATTGGTAAAGGATACGGCAGCTCTTTATACAACATTATCTCTCATTTTTCTCAGCATATTGTTTACGGGGCTTAATTTGTATCAGAAGCTTGCAAATTTTGCCGGAGCAGGTACTATCGTGCCGATTACCGGATTTGCAAATTCGGTTGCGGCACCGGCAATTGAATTTAAGGAAGAGGGATGGGTGTTTGGTGTCGGCTGCAAAATATTTACGATAGCAGGTCCGGTTATTTTATATGGTGTCTTTTGCAGTTGGATACTGGGTGTTCTGTATTGGATTGGGAAGATTCTTTGATTTGGGCAGGATTGGGAATTCCTTTTGTTGGAACGGCTTTGGGAGCAGGGATGGTATTTCTGATGAAAGGAAGTATGAATCGAAAATTAGAAAAACTGCTGCTTGGATTTGCAGGCGGGGTGATGATAGCTGCATCAGTATGGTCACTTCTTATTCCGTCTATTGAAATGTCGAAAATGCAGGGAGCTTCTGAGTGGGTTCCTGCATTGTCCGGCTTTCTTCTTGGTGTGTTTTTTCTGCTTTTACTTGATAGTGTAGTTCCGCATCTGCACCTGGATACGGAAAGGCCGGAAGGACCAAGAACCGGACTTGGTCATTCTGTTATGCTTGTTTTGGCTGTTACACTTCATAACATACCGGAAGGGATGGCAGTGGGCGTTATTCTTGCCGGAGCAGCCATCGGAGAAAGCGGAATTACGGTAACCGGTGCACTTGCACTATCGATTGGGATTGCTATTCAGAATTTTCCTGAGGGAGCAATTGTTTCCATGCCATTATGCAGTTTGGGAATGTCTAAGAAAAAAGCATTTTTTTATGGATTGTTATCAGGGATGGTAGAGCCGGCAGGTGCGTTATTAACCATTTTGCTGACCGGCCTTATCCTTCCTTTTCTTCCTTATTTTTTATCATTTGCGGCAGGTGCCATGATTTATGTTGTTGTAGAAGAACTGATTCCGGAATCACAATCCGGTGTTCACAGCAACATTGGAACAATTGGTTCTGCAATCGGATTTGCCATTATGATGGTTCTGGACATTTCGCTTGGGTGAAAGTGCGGTTGTTTATGGAGCAGGCGAAGGTGTTTCAGTGGGTGCCGGTGTCGATTCGGAATATTTGGCCGGATCGATATCGGTATTGTCGGAGCCTGTTTTTGGAATCTCCGGCAGTTCCTGCTTTTTGGGAAGTTTTTCTGCACGTTCTACGGCACTTTCGAAGGAAGTTTTATAACTTTTGTACTCGGTGTATCCTTTGAGTCGCTCAATGGCTTTTTTTCCGTCCTTAATTAGTGCCTTAGTTGTACTTGTATAGTATTTTCTTTTTTTCAAAGTATCAATATACCATTTTGCTTTTTTGATTCGATTTTTCTTTAAGGTGTTATTTGCTTCCGTGGAAGCGTTCTCCGCATCTATCTTTTGTTGCTTTTTCTGTTTGTCGGTTTCTGCTTCTTTTTGCTCTTTAATTGCTTTCTGCCATTTCTTTTTTACAATATTTTTTAAGGAGTTATATTTGGCAACGGCTCGCTCCTTGTAGGGACCCTGTTCGTATTCGTCCGGGATTTTTGCAATGACGGCCATGGTTTCGTCGTATTCCGATTCGAAGGCTGCTGCTGTTTTAACATCCTTAATTTTGTATTTTTCAAAGGCGGTTACCATTTTATCAGCTTCTTTTTTTGCGGCAGATAATTTGTATTCTTTTTCCCAATTGCTTTTTTGGTCATTATTCTGCTGAGAATAATAGTCATAACCTTTCGGGCGTTGGGAATAGTAGCGTTTCATCTCGTCGTAATTAATTTCTTTTGCGGAGTCCGTCAGATTCCCACCGGATACACGACGCAGCTCGATTGTTTCCGGAATTTCAAAGTTTGTTTTTTCTTTTTTTGCATGCAGTCCGTTCATAAAAGAAGACCAAATACGAAGCGGATAGGTGTTTCCATACATGCCGGGCATTTTGCGGGGGGTGTCATATCCAATCCAGACAGCAGTGGTGTAGTAGCTGCTGAATCCGCAAAACCAGGCATCTTTGTTGCTGCTTGTAGTACCTGTCTTTCCTGCATAAATTTGTTTGTCATTGTAGCCGGCGCGGCCGGTTCCGTAACTTTCGTTAAAAGTTCCCTGCATGATATCTTTCATGATAAATGCCGTGTCGGCAGAATATACTTCCGTTTCGCTCTCCTCCAATTCCGGAGCTTTATAAACAGTTCCGTTTGTTTCATGTTCAATTTTTATCAGACAGGTACGGGAACTCATTTTACCATTATTTTCCAGTGTGGCATATCCGCGGCATATGTCATTTACGGTAACACCATAAGTAAAGCCGCCGAGAGAAACAGCGGGAGCCGTGTTATCCGCATAAGACAGGGATGAAAATTGCAATTTGTTCAGATAATCCATGGCAATATCCGAACCGACTTCTTTGAATACCTGAAAAGCAACCGTATTAATGCTTCTTGCCAAAGCCTGGCGTACGGTGACATTGCCACGGTACCCGCCGCCACTGTTAGAAGGGCTGTAACTTTTTTTGTTTGTACTATCCCAGTAGACTTTCCGGTCCCTGATAATTGAAGAGCCGTTTATGACGCCTTTGTCTATGGCGGGAGCGTAGTCAAGCAAAGGCTTTATGGTAGAGCCTGGTTGCCTTTTTGACAAAAAGGCACGGTTATATTCGTCATTGTTTGTTCTCCCGCCTACTACGGCTACTACGTATTGTGTTTCATTGTCGATGCACATGGCAGCACTCTGCAGGGCATATTT
>CAZGDT010000068.1:0-7445 GCA_964524245.1 uncultured Eubacterium sp.
TGTTTCATCATAGGAGTTAACTGTTCCATGGCAATATTACCTCTTTCGCATAATTCGAATTCTCTCTACTCTTCAGAACTCGAAACCGGCGTTGGAACCGGGGTCGGTTCAGGAGTCGGTTCGGGAGTCGGTTCAGGAGTCGGAGCCTGTGTCGGAGCCTGCGTTACCGGCACGGTTGTCGGCTGTTGAGTTGCAACAGAAGTGCCCGTCGGCTTCGGTGTTTTAGCCGGCTTTGGTGTCTTAACCGGTTTCGGTGTTTTGGTTGACTTCGGTGACTTTGACGGCGTCGGTGTTACTGCGGGACGCGGTGTTACCGTTGCAATTGGTGCCGGTTTGTCAACTGACAGATACATTGCATTAATATAGCCCTTTATTCCGTTATATTCCACTTCCATCCATTCGTCTTTCAATCCTTTAAAAGACAATTTTGTGGATGATGGGACTTTCGCAACAACGGACGCCGTTAATGCCGGTTCAGAACGCATATTAACCGTTGAAGTAGTATAACCTTCCGATGCGCCTGCTAATTCCTCGTCTATATCTGTTCCCATATCATCTTCATTAATCATCATATTTCCGGAAGGTGTTGCTGACGGCTCAGGACTCTCTCTTACCATGACAGCACTGTCCGTAACAGCAGACGCATTCGCCTCCTCATCTGTTATTAAATCATTATTAAAGTAAACTTTCGAAACATACAGTCCAATTCCAACAACAAGAACAAGTGAAAGTACCACACTAATACTGAACATACTTGTCTCAAAGACTTTGTGTTCCGAACTTAACATTCTTTTGAAAAAACCTTTCTTATCACCGTTCATTCCCTTTTACACTCCTTTTCTAAGACATCTTTGTTCATTATAATCATTCTGTCTCAATTTGTCTACGACAAATTGTACCATTTTTTAACGTAAACGTCAACGAACATTCGTTTGACACTTCATCCTAATTATGTTATATTTATGAAGGGCAAACTTTTGTTTGCAAAAAAACATAGGAGGTTTTTATGGAAAACGGTAGAATATCAGCAAAACAATCCGAAATACTGAATTATATTAAAAGTCAAATATTGGAAAAAGGTTATCCACCCGCTGTTCGGGAAATTTGCAAAGCAGTAAATCTTAAATCAACTTCTTCCGTGCATTCTCATTTGGAAACACTGGAGAAAAACGGTTATATCCGTCGTGATCCGACGAAGCCGAGAGCGATTGAAATTATAGATGATGAATTTAACCTTTCCCGACGTGAAATCCGGAACATTCCGTTATTGGGACAGGTTGCTGCCGGTCAGCCGCTTTTTGCCGAGCAGAATATTGAGAGTTATTTTCCCATGTTATCGGAAAATCTCCCATCCGGAGATTTATTCATGTTAAATGTCCGTGGAGAAAGTATGATAAATATCGGTATTTATGATGGTGATAAAATCATAGTGCAGCAGACATCTACGGCACGTGATGGTGATATTGTCGTTGCATTGATTGACGATTCAGCGACAGTAAAAACTTATTATAAAGAAAATGGCCGATATCGGTTGCAGCCGGAAAATGATTCAATGGAACCCATTTATGTAAATGAGGTTATTATTTTAGGTAAGGTTATCGGGCTTTATCGCTTCTTTTGATTTATTTTATCCCTGCCGGACAATGGAGCTTCTGCCCGGCAGGGATTATTATTAGAGTTCTTCCCGTGATAGCCGTTTTCCATCTTTCCATATTCGTTCTAAATCATAAAACAGACGGTCTTCTTTCGAAAAGACATGAATTATTATGTCCCCAAAATCCATCAAAACCCATGTGGAATTTTTGGTCCCTTCAATTCGTTTACTGTGATACCCGGCTTTTGTCATTTTTTCGTTTACCATGTCAATCATTGCATTGAGCTGATTTTGATTCTTTCCGCTTGCAATAACAAGGTAGTCTGCCATAACGGATATTTCATCAATTTTAATTATTTCAATCTCTTCCCCCAGCTTTTCATTTAGTGCGTCATATGCAATCCGCACCATATCTTCTGAATTATGCTTTGTCATCTTTGAATCCTTTCTTTGTTTTATAATATTGATAGGTTTCCACGGTGGCAGGATCCGTTTCAATCCCGGATTCCTTAAAATATAAAATATTATTATACAAAATCATTTCCAATCCCTTATCTAAATCTGAAAAACACGTCTTTCTGATTTTATCCATGGAATAATAAGCAGCTTTCATATTACGATTGGGTTCTATATAATCGGCAATATAAATTATTTTTTCCAAATTCGTCATGTTTGGCTTGCCGGTTGTGTGGCAGGCAATGGCAGAAATGATTTCATCATCCTCAATGCCATATCGCTCCTTTGCAAAGTACGCTCCCAGCCTGCTGTGAAGCAAGGCGGGATTCTTTTGTTCAATCGGATTTAACGAAATATGGTATTGGTTACACATCTCGTACATTTCGTCGGATGATAAATATTTTGCACAATCATGAAGAAGTCCCGCTATTTTTGCTCTCTTTGGATCAACGCCATGACATACCGCCAAATTCGCCGCCGTATGTGCAACTCCCAACGTATGACGATATCTTTTAGGACGAAGAATTGATTCCAGCGAGGATGATATCTCTTTTTCGGAATAAGATTTTTTTAATATTGGAACACCGTACAATCCATGCCGGTTAATATATTGAACAACCTTCTTTGGCGCATAGCCCACCACAGATTTCCCGGTTTTCAGCCGTTTTCGCATTATTGCTGATGAAATGCAGAATTGAGGCATGAATACGGGATAAAAATCCCCTTTAAATTTTCGGCTCAGCTTTCGGCATAATTCTTCCGATTCCGTTTCAGTTAATCCTTCTCTTGGAACAGCCAATATCGTACACAATGCTGCAATTTCTTCCGGATGATACCACGTTTCAAACTCCAAAAGAGAATCACCGCCCAAAATAAAATATATTTCTGCATCCGGTAATTCCTTATGAATTTGCTTAAGTGTATCATACGTATATGTTATTCCCGTTCGGTTCAGTTCCATATCAGAAAATTTAAAATAAGGAATATCATCAATTGCAAATTGTATCATCCTCCTGCGATGTTCTTCTGATACAATTTCTTCTTTTTTCTTGTGTGGCGGATTCTTCGAGGGCATAAACCGGACTTCATCCAGATCAAATTGTTCATAAGCTGCCTGTGCCATCATAAGATGAGCATTATGAATAGGATTAAAAGTTCCTCCCATGATACCAATCTTTTTCATTATTGTTTATTCCTCGCTTCCGGCAGTTCAATCTTTTTCTTTGTTTGTGATTCACGGTATAATATTATTTTTTTTCCAATCACCTGAACAACCTCCGCGTGGGTGCGTTCCGCTAAAACTGCCGCTATATCTCCCGGCGCGGCTGCGCAATTTTTTAACACACTTATTTTTATTAGTTCTCTTGCTTCTAAAGCCTGTTCTATTGATTTTGTCAATTCCGGCGTTACTGTTGCTTTGCCAATCTGCATGATGGGATCCAGTTTCATGGCAAGGCTTTTTAAATATGCTCTTTGCTTGCTTGTCATTTTTTCCTCCTTCACTCCCGCGGTACACCTCGTTTCCGCTTCGCTTCAACTCGGTCGCGCTTCCTTCACTCCCGCGGTACACCTCGTTTCCGCTTCGCTTCAACTCGGTCGCGCTAATCGCGCTATACTGAAAAAGATAAATGAGTGGATTTGCATGCAAGCATGCATCCACATTTATCTTTTTCAGTGCACCGCTGTATAGTTATCGCATGTATTCAAATTGCCATCCGTACATTTTGACGGTGTCACCTTCTTCTATTCCCATTTTTTCGAGTTCATCGAGTATTCCGTTGTTTTTTAGGAATTTTTGGAAGAATTCAAACCCTTTTTCGGAATCCAAATTGGTATATCCGAGCATTCGTTCAATTCTTGGTCCTTCTACAATATATACGCCGTCGTCGTCATCACTTTTTTCGACTGTATACGGCTCATTGGAAAAGTCCGGTTCTTTTATCAAATATTCTTTTTCGAATACAATTTTTTCTTCTTTGTTTTCTGACAGCATCTTTTTTGCATGATAAAGAAGTTCTTTTACGCCCTCTCCGCTTACGGCAGAAATCGGAAATACCAAAATTCCCCGTGGTTCAAATTCGTCTCTTAGTTTTTTTATTGCTTTTTCTCTTTCATCACCGTAAAAACAATCAATTTTATTAGCGGCAATTACCTGTGGCCGTCCGGCTATGTCCGGATTATATGCTTCTAATTCTGCATTGATTGCCCGAATGTCTTCGACCGGATCACGTCCCTCTGTAGAGGCAGCATCTACCATGTGAATCAATACTCTTGTCCGTTCGATATGACGAAGAAATTCATGACCAAGTCCAACTCCTTCTGAAGCTCCTTCAATCAGCCCTGGAATATCTGCAATAACAAAACCGTCCGCTCCATCCAAATCAACAACTCCTAAATTTGGATTAAGTGTTGTAAAATGATAATTGGCAATTTTAGGTTCGGCATTCGTTACTCGTGATAAAAAAGTTGATTTTCCCACATTAGGAAATCCTACAAGTCCAACATCGGCAATTACTTTCAATTCTAATAATACTTCCAGTTCAACACCCGGTTTGCCCGGCTGTGCATACTTGGGAACCTGCATGGTCGGCGTGGCATAATGTTGATTTCCTTTCCCGCCGTTTCCGCCCTTTAAGACAATTTCCCTCTGATTATCATAAGACATATCGGTAATCACCTGTCCGGTTTGTGCCTCACGGATAACGGTTCCTGCCGGCACTTTAATGATTAAATCTTCTCCGTCTGCGCCATGACAACGTCGTTTACCGCCGGGCTCGCCATCTTTTGCAAAATATTTATGCATATGACGAAATTCATTCAAAGTATTAAGCCCCGGATCAACCTCAAATATAAGGTCTCCGCCGCGGCCACCGTCTCCACCATCCGGTCCCCCATTCGCAACATATTTTTCTCTGCGAAAGCTTACATGTCCATCGCCGCCTTTTCCGGAGCGGATTCGTATTTTCGCTCGATCTGCAAACATATAATATTTCCTTTCTCGAAGAGCAGTCTTTTTTGTTTTGATTTTGCATTTATAAACAAAGGGCTGCACAAAAGGCAGCCCCTCGACATATCATTACGATTTTATTTGCTTTCTACCGGATATACGGAAGCCTGCTTCTTGTCTCTTCCTTTTCTTTCGAAACGAAGAACACCATCTACTAACGCATATAAAGTATCATCTCCGCCTTTACCGACATTAACACCCGGATGAATCTTAGTGCCACGTTGTCTGTAAAGAATATTTCCTGCTAAAACAAACTGTCCGTCAGCTCTTTTTGCGCCAAGTCTTTTTGACTCGGAATCTCTACCATTTTTTGTAGAACCCATTCCTTTTTTGTGAGCGAACAACTGAAGGTTCATCTTCAACATGGTTTTTTCCTCCTAACAATCAATAATTTGGACATATTTTTCTCCGTACTGTCTGACAATGCTCCGCAGTCCAAGCAACATAGACTTTAGCAGCAATTGTGACTGCTGAGAGATTTCACCGCTTAGTTCGAAATCAACCATTCCACGTTCCTCGTCTTCTCTTTCTGTAAAAAAATCATCTGTGAATTTTTCAATCGAATTGGCGCAGTTAACCGCCAAGACAGATACCGCGGCGCAAACAATGTCATTTCCTCTGTCAGCATATCCTGCATGCCCCTCAATACGGAATCCTATTATGTCCTCATTTTTTCTTTTTACAACTACCTTAATCATAAAAATCCTTCGAGCAATCAGGCATTAATTGCTTCGATTTTAACCTGAGTAAATGGCTGTCTGTGACCATTTTTTTTGTGGTATCCGGTTTTTCTCTTGTATCTGTAAACAATAACCTTTTTCTCTTTTCCCTCAGCTACTACCGTTGCTTTCACAGAAGCTCCCTCTACGGTCGGAGTACCAACCTTCACTTCTTTGTCTCCTACCAAAAGCACCTGATCAAAAGTAACTTCGGCTCCGGCTTCCAGACCAAGTTTCTCAACTTTGATCACATCGCCTTCTTCTACTTTGTACTGTTTACCACCGGTTGCTATAATCGCGTACATATAGCACCTCCTAATATAATTACTCGCCAACTGTGGTGTCATACCCGCCAAAGGGCAGAACTATAACCTCGTTGTGCGGCACACTAGGAAAGTATAACATTATGAACCTGCTTATGTCAAGCTGTTATTTACAAAGACTCAAAAAAAGTTCATGAACCGCTGTGTTTTCTGTAAGTTCAGGATGAAAAGAGAGCCCTATCTGGTTACGATATTGCACGGCAACAATGTTTTCGCCTTCTCTTGCAAGGACATCAACATCATGATCAACAGATTCTATATAAGGTGCACGGATAAAAGTCATTGGAATTTTACCGGTACCTTTCATCTCCTGCTCAATATAAAAACTTCCCAATTGTCTTCCGTAAGCATTACGCCGTACTGTTACCGGAAGTGTGCTCAAATATGTGTTTTCGTCATTGGAAAGCTTTTTTGCCATGAGAATCAAACCTGCACATGTTCCAAGTACGGGAATTCCGGAATGTATTAATTGTTTTATTGAATTCAGTAAGTTCAATTCACGAAGCAGTTTTCCCTGTACAGTACTTTCTCCACCGGGAAGAATCAGGCCATCCATCTTACCTTCTAAATCTTTTTCCTGCCTTATTTCAAAACTTTCTACACCGAGAGTCTTAAGCATTTTTTCGTGTTCAAGAAAAGCTCCCTGTACGGCAAGAACACCAACCTTCATATCAGATGCCCCTTTCCGCCATAAGCAGTTCAATTTCCTGTTCATTGATGCCTACCATGGCTTCCCCAAGATTTTCTGATAATTTTGCAAGAAGTTCGGCGTCCTGATAGTTTGTTACCGCCTTTACAATTGCTTCAGCACGTTTTTTCGGATTACCTGATTTAAAGATGCCGGAACCAACAAAAACCCCTTCTGCCCCCAACTGCATCATGAGCGCTGCATCCGCCGGAGTTGCTACTCCTCCGGCCGCAAAATTCACAACAGGAATTTTTTTGTTTTCATGAACATATTTAACAAGTTCATATGATACCTGTAAATCTTTTGCTGCCTGATAAAGCTCATCTTCACGCATAGATGCGATGCGTGCGATTTCCTGATTCATTTTTCTCATGTGGCGGACTGCCTGCACTACATCGCCGGTTCCCGGTTCTCCTTTTG
Organism: uncultured Eubacterium sp.; assembly: GCA_964524245.1. Lineage (GTDB taxonomy): Bacteria > Bacillota > Clostridia > Lachnospirales > Lachnospiraceae > Eubacterium_F. Next base: position 7,208 of record CAZGDT010000068.1, read on the forward strand.
TGCGAATCATTGCTGCTCCTTCCATAATTCGACGAAGCGCTTCTCCTAAGTCTTTCGCTCCACATACAAAAGGAACTTTAAACTTAGTTTTATCGATATGATAAATATCATCAGCCGGTGAAAGAACTTCACTTTCATCAATATAATCAATATCAATTGCTTCAAGAATTTGTGCTTCCGCAAAATGTCCGATACGGCATTTTGCCATAACGGGAATAGACACGGCTTTTTGAATTCC
>CAZGDT010000069.1:0-7410 GCA_964524245.1 uncultured Eubacterium sp.
CTTCCAAATACTGGGAAAAATCAACATATGTCATACTTCCGCCGGTCAGAAATTCGATACCTGCTGCTGTTCCTGTTGCTGCAATATGTGGTCCTTCGGGATTGGCCTTTGCTACAACTTTTGTCAAATCCATATGTACATTGTTATCTTTGTAGAATGTAATATCTGTAATTACAATATGCATATTTATCGGAAGAGAACTAAGCTGAAGGTTAAATCCTCCTACCGTTGCCAATTCCGTCGGATTCGTCTTTGCAATCGTCAATACACAGGTCTGGCCGGTAAACGGTTCTGACAGCCATGACGTATTTGCCGACGTGTCATCCGGACCTTCATAGTTAACGTCAATACCGCTATCATAACCATTCAGATTATCTGTATTCGTGTATGCAATCTTGCCATAGGTTGGTGCTTTTTCATCATCACCATAAGTCGTAACTTTATTGCCGTCTGCATCCTGTACTTCCCAGGTTACTCGCAGCTCATCATAGTCGGAAAGATCCAACTTGTTGTCTTCCAAATACTGGGAAAAATCAACATATGTCATACTTCCGCCGGTCAGAAATTCAATACCTGCTGTTCCTGTTGCTGCAATATGTGGTCCTTCGAGATTGGTCTTTGCTACAACTTTTGTCAAATCAACTTTCTTTGTCACAATTTTTTCGTTTTCATCTGACGCTTCACCTACTGTAATCTTCACGGAACCGGTCACACCACTGCCGTCTGTAGCAGCTGCTGTAATCGTAACCTCACCGGTCTTCACACCTGCCACCACGGTACCCTGAAAGTCAACTGTAGCGATTTCCTCATCATCGGAAGTCCATTTTACAATCTGACGGGTTGCATCTGCCGGTGTGAAATTCGCTTTTACTTTTGCTGTTTTACCCGGAGCAACCTCAGTCTTGTTTGAGGTTACTTCAATAGCAGTTGCCTTCGTATCATAATTTACTTTTACAAAATCAATACTGTGGATTGTCACGTCAACTTCCGCACTCTGAGGACAGATTGCGATTGCTGTCAGTGTCTCCGGACTCACTCCTTTTTCCATTAAAAAGGAAATCGGAATAAATATGGTACGCGTCTCATATTCACTCTTAACCGTAAATCCGGCGTTATAAATGCTGTCTTCTTTCCAAATGTCCTCCCTTGCCAGTCCCATCTGGATGCCTTCATAAAGCTCTGATGTTGAAACACCCGGGAAACCTGCCGTCAGAAGCTGATTGTTTCCATTATAGGTACGAATGTTCAACTGATTAGCAGATGTTACTTTGATACGAATGTAGTCATAAGCCGCCATATCTTTTGTACCGTTTTTGTAACCTAAGAATCCCTCTCCACGTATATCAGAGATGTCTTCAATCTGATCTTCCGAAGTGCAAGGGTTGATGTAATAAGACACGCCGGAGTTGTACTCTTTCAGAGAAGTGAAAGATACAGAGCCGTCTTTGTTGTATTTTAGGTTATCAGTCACCATATCAGCATCTGCCGGTCTCTTATCTTCTGACGTAAACGTAGTTTCATTCAATGCACTTATTGTAATCGGATAAGTAGCCGTCTCGTCTACCGTTACTGCAGAAGCGCTGGCTCCCTCTCCTACTTTGATGATATTGACCGGTGTTGCCGTCGGTGTTGCTGTCGGTGTTGCTGCCGGTGTTGCTGTCGGTGTTGCACTCTCCCCATTTACAATAACTTTCCCCGCATAACTCCAAAGCGTCGAAGAGGAAAGATCTAAATGCAATGCAGGACGAACGGAGCTATTATTATAGACCACATAATAACCATCATTGTATTCACTGTTAACAGTAGCGGCGGTACAAGCATAACTGTGACCGGGCGATCGGAGCCACCAACAATCGCACGCATCGCTGTGCTCATCAAGCACAAAACCTCGAGATTTTGTATAAGCCGTATTTGTTGCCTCTTTAGTTTTGCTGTATGCGCAAAAATTGCCGTTAAACCCATATGCCGTATTAATTGCTTCCGCAATTGATAAAAGATAAACTTTATCCGTCGTATTATTTCCACCTTCACTTTTCATATACGGATTATCATCATTGACGACCGTCGTATTTTTTATCGCGGCTTGTTCAGCTGATATAAATGCCGCCGATAAAAAAGTGGAGTTCAGCCAGGTACGGAGCGTACACGTCTCCCATGTTACAGGCACTTCTTCTTCATTGTACGGTTTCGTATCAAGACTTTGGTCTGCCAAAAGGAAGGCATCGTTTCCATTTATTGACAGAACACGCCACTTGATAGGTTCAATTTTGAAGTATCCCTGTCGCGACACATAATCTTCTTTCTCACTGTCATACCTCTTCCACTCCCGGTATACCATCTTCGTGCCGTCACTATCCGTGTACTCCGTATCCGACACCGGGTTTTCCGGCGCTTGTTTCGGTATGTATGCACTCTGTGGATAAGTTCCAAAATTAATGCAATCCCACGTCCTAATGCCATTACTTTCCGTTTTCGGATTCGACAATGTCACAGGTGTAGCTGTCGCCGTTACAGTTGCAGGTGCTGTCGCCGTAGCCGTCGGCTTTGAAACGTCCGTTGGCACACGGGTTGGCGTCATTGTCGGTACTTTCGTATGAGTTACTTTGTTCGTTGGCTTGGCTGTCTGTATTGTCGATGCCTTTTTTACCTTAATCCTGCACTCTTTTTTATAAGTCTTTTTTCTAACTTTAATTTTTGCCGTCAAAACAGCTATCCCCGTTTTTTTTCCTTTCACTTTGACGCTGGTCTTTTTCTTCTCAGAAAGCGAGACTACTTTTTTTCCCGCCTTCGTCAATGACCAGCTTGTCTTTTTGGGTGTCACATTTTTTACACGAATGGTGGATTTTTGAGATACCTTAAGCGTCAGCGTCGTTTTGCTCAATGCCGGCTTCTTTATTTTCGCTTCCGTCGTTTGTGAAATACTAACAACTTCCATGGCAAACACCAGGGCACAGGCTATCGCCTTTTTTACATTTCTCTTCATTGTCATCCCTCCTAGTATAATCCTGTTTTACCAAATCCATTTAAGCACAGAGCTTCGTTTTAATTCCAACGATACTTTTTTATGTTTCCACTTATTTGTAGCACAAAATGCGTCATGGCCGGATTCGTTCATAAGCTCACAATACTCGTCTTCCCTGACACATACACTTATTTTCCCAACAGAACGATACACCGTTTTTCCCTTGGTGTTCACCAAATCAAAATTTGGATGTTTTAATATGTATGTGGATGAATAAAGTTTATAACTCCACTTTTTTGCGCTTTTACTACGATATAGATAATATGACGTGGTGCATGTACTTTCATCATACTTTTTCTTAACAATCCACGTCTTGCCAAGCGCCTTAATCTTTCCTTTTTTCAATTGTTTCTGTTGTTTTTTCGTTCTCACGACATCTACCGGACATTTTGCTCTTCCTGTCAAAATCAGACCCTGATTTGTTCTCTTTACGGACGTAATCTTCATATCAATCGTGTCTACTTTCCCATTTACATTAAACAGCTTAACTCCCTTTGACGTTATATTGGACAAATATTTTTTTCGGTTCTTGTTTGTGTTTCTGTGAAATTTCAATGTCTTGAACTGTTTTAATATGCGATTGTATTTCTCCTCTGAAATCCACTTTCCATTATACCACGGTCTACGAACCGTACTTTCATCATCGTACCAGTGATAACCCATTTCGCCAACTTTTTTAAGTTTTCCATTTCCTTTTATGGAATAAAAGGATGTATTATTTGATGTCCCTCCATCATAAATAGCAAGAATCTTTTTACGAGAATGATATTTCACCTCTTTTTCTCCATAGGAAATCACACTTCCTTTTTTCTTGGTATTCGCTAATTTTTTTATTTTGCCATTCGCAAAAGTATACACACAGCGAAATGTTCCGATGGGATCACTCTCATTTCCGGCGGTTAACAATTCCGGTGTTTTGTCTCTGTTAATATCAATTAAACAGAATAAATCATTTGAGCATACCGACTGTAAATATTTTGCGTAAGCATTTTTCGCTTTCTGTGCTCTTGAAGCCGCTTGAGCATTCGTCATATTGCATAGTAATAGATAACTCAGCAACAAAAATAATAAATACGATGTTTTTTTAATCAACGCAATTTTTCTCATGAAGACCTCCCCCTCTCACACATTATTTTTACTTCTTTATTTTTACTTTCTTTACAATACTCCATTTACCGTACACTTGCAGGATTTTTAATATTTTCCTTTGAAGCTTTCTCGCCCTCATAAATAGATTCCGTTTTTTGTTTTCTGCTTTGCGCATATTTGGTCATATACGCTCTTCTGCTTTTTTTATTTTTAAAACCATATGTTTTTTTACAATCTGAAAATCCCAGTAAACATTCTTCTCATCTTCCGGCACCCTGTTAATTATAAATTTTTGCATCCGTAATCAGCATGTCACCGTAGTCGCAATCTGAATCATTATTATATGCAACGATCTTTACATACTTCGCATGATTAAGCTCAATATCAAACGCAACCGGCTTTGATTTATAATCCATCTTAGGCGACTGATACAGCACTACATCATCCGCCATAATCTTCACCCATGCTTTTACATTATCACTAATCTCACTGGAACGAACGATATTACCGGACAATTTGTTACAATATCCTCCCAAATAGTATTCAATATAACAGCTCCCGCTAGGACTTGTGTATATCTTAATCGGATTCGTAATCGAATTTCCCCATCGGTCTTCCTTTGTACCCTTATAATTCGATCCACCACTTTCATCAAACGGTGTCACATTCCACAAATCCACCCACAATTGTACATATTGATATGCCAAATAAGTATTTCCCACGCTGTCCTTTACACACACCGTATAATACCCCGGTGTTGTTACCTGAAAAGAATTTTGTCCGCCGGTCATGGCAACATAATCCGCTTTTCGTTTAGATTGCATCCAGCCCTTCTGATAACCAATGTACGAAATTCCATTGCTGTCCCAGGCAGAAACAGAAACCGTCCCGACTTTATTCGCTACCGTGTAACTTGTTTTTACCGAAGGTGCAGTTTTGTCGATACAGGAAATCTGTATCGTTTTTATGGAGCATTTTCCCCACTTATTTTTAAGACGCACGGAGTACCAACCGTTAGTCGAAGCACTGAAAGCCTTCTTCCCGGTAATGGTCTTTCCTTTTTTCCAGTACTTATTGCTCTTCTTTGTCACTTTCCCTTTTCGCCACCTGATTTCCTTCACTTTTGTTCCCTTTTTTAAAGTTACGGATACCTTTACGCTTTTTCTGGTCCATCCCGTCGCAGACGGTACCAGGGTAAACTTCGTTGCCTTTTTCTTCGCGGCAACCTCCGACGGTGTTGTCATGACAATCAGTCCCATCATCATAAGAAATGCTGCAGCAAACACTCTTTTCTTCCTATTCATATTCTCCTCCTCTCTTTTCCCCACACCCTTGCTGACAGTTACATTATACTCTTTCTCGTATCCACTTGCAACATTTTTATTTTTTTACTATCTTATGGCTAGTGTTGCCTATTTCCTATATGTTTTACATTTTATACAAAAAGAGAACGGAGCATGAAATTGATGGATTTTGAACAAATCGGACTGAGAGTTAAAAACAGCAGACGAAAAAAACATCTCACCCAGGAAAAATTTGCTGAAATAATTGACGTTTCCCCTCACTATATCTATGAGATAGAACGCGGTTCCAAAAGTATGAGTATTTACACCTTAGACAGTGTTGCTACCAATCTTGGTGTCTCTACGGACTATCTGCTGTACGGCTCTGTTTCTTATCATCAGGACGGTTCCCCGGAACCCCCGGACGAACTTGCACTTATCGTTGATAGCATACCACCCCAAAAAAGAAAAACATTCGCCCGAATTATAGAGTCGATTTTACCTTATATCAAATAACAGCTTCCGTCTTCACCCGTACCACAGACAAAACAAAAAAAGCGGCATCTGCAACATCTGCAGACACCGCCGTCACTTTATTCTTTTATTCATAACGCAATGCTTCAATCGGGTTTAACTTCGCAGCTTTATTTGCCGGATAATAACCGAAAAAGACACCAATCACCATAGAGAATACAACGGAACCAAGTATGGCTGTTATCGGTGCCGCCGCCGCATAACCAAGCATGGAGGCCGCTACTGCCCCGAGTACAAAGCCAAGAACAATTCCAAGAATACCGCCTATCAGACAGAGAATAATGGATTCTATAATAAACTGCAGACGAATTGAACTGTTTTTCGCTCCTAACGCCTTTCGCGTACCAATCTCTCTTGTACGTTCCGTGATGGACACCAGCATAATATTCATAACGCCGATGCCTCCTACCAGAAGAGAAATTCCGGCAATAAAAGCGATTGCAATCGAAACCGTCTGTATCATCTCATTCATGGAACTGGTTATAGAACTCATCGTTGTCGTATTAATCTGATAATCTTCATTTTCTCTGTAATATTCCTGATTCATAAATGTCTCGATTTCAGACGCAAAGGAAGAAACATCCGTCACATTTGAGTTCGTCACAATGGTAAAATTCTCATATCCGTCATCCGTGTGCAGCATTTCTTTCCCGGCGGTAATTGGCACATAGGCGGATGTCGTCACATCTTCTTCCGCATCAGATGAAAACGACGTCGCATCTTCCTCATACTCATAAACACCTACGATATAAAAAGGATAAAAAACATTGTTGATATCCACCTGCACACATTGTCCCAATGCGGACTGCCGGTCACCGTCGAACAGATTTTCAACAACTTTATCGGAAACCATAATAACACTTTTGGCACCGGTCACGTCCTGTTTGGTCAGGTAGCGTCCGGCGAGAAGCGATACGTCATTAGCATCGTAATATCCCCTGTTTATTCCCGTCAGGCTGATATTGGCTGAATCTTCTCCCTGCTGCAATGTTCCGCTCCCTATAGATTCGGATAGTGCCACGGAGTCAATCTCGGCAGAAAAACTGTTTTTCAGCTTTTCTATCATCTCATCTGTTATGCGATCTTCTTCGTCCAGAGATGATTTCCTCTTAGCAGCTCCAAATTTCATACCGTTGCTTCGCGTCTCTTCTTCCTCTGACTGCTGCTGCAAGCCAACGGTTACATTGTTTGCACCCATTTCCGCAAAAGTATCCGTAATTGAACTGGTAAGAGAAGAACTTACCGTCATAATGGCAATAACGGAGCCGATTCCGATAATAATTCCAAGCATGGTAAGCAGCGATCGCATTTTGTTATTCAGAAGCCCCGTAAAGGCAAGCTTTATATTTTCCCAAATCAACATACGGCACTTCCCCCTCTCTCATTTACTATCCTTCCATCTTTCAGAGTGACAATCCGCTGTGTTTCCTCTGCCAGCTCTTTTGAATGGGTAATGAGTACGATGGTTTTGCCCTGCTCTTC
>CAZGDT010000070.1:0-7268 GCA_964524245.1 uncultured Eubacterium sp.
CAGACGGATGATGGCTTCCACCAGATACATGGGAATACTTAAAATAGAAATAATAACGTACAAAATTAAAATAATGATGGTTCTCATAGTTTACCTCTTTTCTATGGGTTTTTGGATGACTCATACTCATCCGTACTCTCTACATCTACACCGGTGTGTTCTTCATCTTCGTTGCAGCTAACACCGTAATATTCCTCTAAAGTCAGATTGTTTTTATACAAATAAGTGGCTGCGGTCACACCGACATAACGAATGTGCCATGGTTCATAAGAATAGCCGGTAATTTTTGATTTGCCCTGTGGATAGCGGACGATATATCCGTACTTATGAGCATTTTTGGCCAGCCATTTGCCCTCTTTTGTGCCGGCGAAACGTTGTGTCAGAAGGTAACTGACGGAAGCGGACGATACGTCGATGGTCAGACCGGTTTGATGTTCGCTGCTTCCGGGAGTGGCAGAGAGGGTATCCGTCGCTTTTTTGCCATGGAGAGAGACATTTCGGTTATATATGCTTTTTTGCCTTTCATAAGAACGATAACCGGATACGCCGCACAATATAATTTTCTTTTTTTCTGCGGCCCGAAACATTTTTTCCAACGCCTTTGCTGCTATTTTGCGCATTTTGCGTTTGTCATCATGCGCCGAAGAACTGAAACGCACTTTCAGTTCGACCAAATCTTTTGGGACATAGTCTGCCGGCAACAGATAATCACGATTGACCAGTGCGGTATAACTGCCCGGTACGATATCTAAGGGAATTTTATTTGAGAAATCCTGAATAGACTGCAGATCCGATGGTAAAAGTGGGTTTGCAGTCGGTTCGATATGGGCGGCGGCAGCACTCACGGCATTTCCGGCAGGAGCGGGATCCGCAATCTCATTCGGATGGCGGTTAAAATAAATAATACCCGCTGCGGCAAGAAGCAGAACCGCTAAAAACAGATAAAATCGTTTCATGGGTGTGTCCTCATATATTCCAATAATGATTGTCGACAATTGTAGTCAGTTCGATTATACCCTTAAAAGATGGAAAAATCAATGCTTTTTGATGGCAAATAGAACAGGCATGCCAAGGACATAACATGATATTGTCTCACCGATGCCGATGGTTGTCATTAAAAAGGGGATGGCATTCGGTACACCGTAAGCATAACGGAGTACAAACGGTACAAAGATGACATTGGCCGCAATGGGGGGGAGAGGAACAAGCCACTTGTATTTTCGCAGGGAATAAGAACCCAATGCGCCAAGCAGTGTGGCGAGAGTGCCAAACAGAATATCCCAGATAACGCAGCCGGTAAAAAGATTACTGAAAAAGCAGCCAATGGCAAGACCGGGAATTGCTGCAGAGGTGAAATAAGGAAGGACAGTCAGTGCTTCAGCTATGCGAACCTGAATTGCACCGCTGGCAAAAGGGCTGAAAACAAAAGTCAGTACAACATAGAGAGCAGCAATCATTGCTGCCTGACAGATAAAGTTCATATGTTTGTTCATAATCATATCTCCTAGTTTTTTTTAGTGAGTGGATGGTTTCGAACACTCAAAAAAGCGACGTTTTAATCACGTCGCTTTAGATGCTTCATAAGCTTCTCTGGCAGCACGGGCCAATTGGTCGCCGCAGGAAGTATTTTTAAAGCCGCACCGGATTCCGGAAAGTTTTTTCTCAATCTCGTCTACCGTCATGCCGTCGACAAGGGCGGGAATCGCTTTCAGGTTGCCATCGCAGCCACCGTAAAATTTAACATTTGTGACAATGTCGCCATTGATTTCCAAATCAATCTGCTGGGAACAGGTTCCCTTTGTGCGATAAGAATACTGCATATATCGTCCTCCTTTCCGTTGACAATATTGTAACGAAAATATGCTTGTTTGTCAAAACAAAAAGAGGTATAATGAATTCGGGTGATGCTTTGAAAATTCCTGAGAATGTAATACAGATTATTGAAACACTGGAAAATCATGGTCATGAGGCATATGCGGTAGGCGGATGCGTTCGTGACACATTATTGGGGCGTGAACCTGATGACTGGGACATTACGACTTCGGCGAAGCCGTATCAGGTAAAGGCTCTTTTTCGTCGTACCATAGATACGGGAATCCAACACGGCACTGTGACCGTGATGATAGGGGAAGATGGATATGAAGTAACGACCTATCGGATGGATGGTGAGTATGAAGATCACCGTCATCCGAAGGAGGTGTGGTTTACACCGAATCTTGTGGAGGATTTAAAACGCCGTGATTTTACGATTAATGCCATGGCATATAATCCAAAAACCGGTATTGTTGATAAATTTGACGGTGAAGGCGACTTGGAACGTCATCAGATTCGTTGTGTCGGTGATCCGCTGGAGCGGTTCGATGAGGATGCCCTGCGCATGCTTCGGGGGATTCGCTTTGCGGGACAGTTGCAGTTTGACCTGGAAGAAAAAACAGTTTCCGCCATTGCTTTCAGAGCATCGGCATTGGCCGGTGTCAGTGCAGAACGGATTCGCACGGAATTGACGAAACTTATTCTGGCAGAGGGAAGTGACCGTCTCCTTTTGGCGGCAGAAACCGGATTGAGTGCTTATTTTTTTCCGGAATTTGACCGGATGCTTGCAACTTCTCAAAACAATCCGCACCATCGTTATGATGTCGGGCGTCATTCGCTTGAAACAGTCCGTCAGATACATTATTTGTATAATGGTTCCTCTCTTGAAAAAAAGGAACAGACAATATTGGCATATGCGGCACTGCTTCATGATGTTTCAAAGCCGGAGTGCAAAACAACGGATGAAGATGGAATCGACCATTTTTATCGTCATCCGGTTCTCGGAGCAGAAAAAGCACGGGAAATTTTAAGAAGGCTGAAGTTCGATAATGAAACGGTGAATGTAGTGACAACACTCATTCGTTATCATGATATACGATATGAAAATATTCAAATTGGTGAAGAAAGCCAGGCAAAAGCAAGACACGCGATGCGCCGGCTGATGAACCGTGTGGGCAAAGACATGGTGCCTCTTTTGTTTTTGCTTCAGAGAGCGGATCTGCTTGCGCAGAGTACATACAAACAGAAAGAAAAACTGGCAAAACTCGATGCGGCAGAGCGGTGCTGCCGTGAAATATGTCAGGCCGGTGATGCCGTTCAGATAAAAGATCTTGCCGTGGGGGGGAGAGAACTGATTCAAATGGGATTCCGGCCGGGACCGGGGCTTGGAGCGATGCTTAAACGACTGCTGGAATATGTTTTGGAGAATCCGGAGGCAAATGAGAAGGAAGTGCTGCTTTCTCTGGCAGCCTCGTGGGATTTGGAGAAGGAAGGATGATCGAATGTTTTATAACAAGCGGAAGACAATAGGTATTTTTTTAGAGAGGTCATTGAGTGAATTTCAAAATCATTTGTGTCGCGGCGTCATGACGAAAGCGCAGGAGATGGGATACAACGTGGCTGTATTTTCCAGTTATGGAAATTATGGGCAGAATGACCGTTATTTTGCCGGGGATCAATATTTGTGGAAACTTCCGCCTTATGAGGAATTAAGTGGTGTTGTTTTGGCGCTGGATACCATGGATAAAAAAGAAAGCCGGCAGAGAGTGATGGATTATGTTCAGCAAAGATGCCATTGTCCGGTAGTCAGTATTCGGGAAATTCTGCCGGGAGCCAATAATCTTCTGGTGGACAACGGCAAATGCATGGAAGGTCTGATTGATCATTTCGTAAAAGAACACGGGATGAAACGTATTTGTTTTATGTCGGGCCCGGAAGATCACTGGGATGCGGCAGAGAGGATGGAATGCTTTCTCCGTAAGATGAAAGAGTATGGGCTCCCGGTTGAAGAACACCAGATTTTCTGGGGCGACTTTTGGAAAAATATGGGTAAAGAGGCTTGCGACAGATTTTTGGCAGGAGAGGAAAAGCCGGAAGCGATTATCTGTGCAAACGATTATATGGCGATGGCAGTGGCAAGTGACCTGATTCGACGCGGCTATCGGATTCCGGAAGATATTTGTGTCAGCGGATACGATGGAATGCGTGGTACGCTTTCCTTTACTCCGTCCATTACGACGGCAGTTGTTCCTTTTTATGATATGGGAATGAAGGCTGTGGAGATTATTGATCAAAAACAGGAAAATCCAAAAGAAGTGGAAGATTTCTTCTTTGAGGCGGTATTGCAAAAGAGGGAGTCCTGTGGATGCATGTCGAGCGGAGGGCAGGCAGCCATGGCATTGCGTCAGCATTTATATGAAGTGGAGAATGTGAGCCAGAATCGCGAAATGCAGTTTCATTTTATGTCAATTCATCTGAGTGAGTGTAATACGCTGGAAGAAGTGGCAGATATGATTCGATACTATGTGTACAATGTAGAAGGTTTTCGTGATTATTGCATCTGTCTGAATGAGAAGCTGATGGAGCAGGCAGAGTTTCGCGATTTTACGGAGCAAATGGAGATGCGGATTGCCATGCGCGATCGTCAGTCCATAAATCCTGTCCGGGTGAAATATGACCGGAAAGAGCTGATTCCGGAAATTATGACGGGAGAAGATCCGCAGATGTGGTTCTTTGCACCACTGCATTTTCAGGATTTCTGCTTCGGATATGAAGCTTTTCAGTTCTATGATACGGAAACTACGGGACGTCTTTATTTGTATTGGAATATTATTATAGGGAATACTCTGCAGGATATTCTTACGAATCAGAAAATGCAGAATCTTGTTATGAAGCTGGAAGAAATGTATGACAGAGATGCCTTGACGGGGATGTATAACCGGCGTGGCTTTGAGAATTACGGAAAACCTATGTTTGAAGAGGCAAAAGAAGAAGGAAAGTCTATCTTTTTGGCGATTATTGATATGGATGGCATGAAGCAGATTAATGATAATTACGGACACATAGAGGGCGATTATGCATTACGCAAGGTGCATGAAGCGATTGCACGGGCGTGTCCGGAAGAGGTGATTCAGGCTCGCACCGGCGGTGATGAATTTGAGATTATTGCGCAGGGAATTAGTGAAGAGCAGGGTATGGTATATTTGAAGAATCTGAAGAAATACCTGGATATGTTTAATGCCGGTGATGAAAAAGAATACAAAATACATGCCAGCTGCGGTTATGCCTGCCGTATTCCGGGACAGGGAGATACGCTGGAGCGTTTTATCAAAGAGAGTGATGAGATGATGTACCGCAACAAGATGATTAATAAGATTAATCGTGGAGAGCCGTTGCGGTAAATCAGAGTCTCATGGGAAAAAAGGAGCAACACTGCGTCGTAATACTCCTTTGAGTTCAGCAATCAGAGTGCCATAATTTACGATAGGAACATGTTGGTCTTTTGCTTCGGCAATTCGGAAGGACATCTCTTTCCGGCTCAGGGTACATCCGCCACAGTGAACGACCATTTTGTAGCTGCTTAGGTCTTCCGGAAAGGTTCCGCCGCTGCATGTTTCAAAAAGAAGACTTTTTCCGGTATATTCCTGAATCCATCGTGGCAGTTTTACCGTTCCGATATCTCCGCACTGGCGGTGATGGGTGCATCCTTCTGCCATCAGAATTCTGTCGCCGTCTTGCAATTCTTTCAGTGTACGTACACCGTGCAGCTGTGTTTCCAAATCTCCTTTATAACGTGAAAACAGAATGGAAAAAGATGTCAGCGGGATGTCTTCCGGCGTCAGTTTCGATACAGAAGAAAAAGCCTGAGAGTCGGTGATGACCAGACGCGGTTTTTCGCCCAGACGGCTCAGGGTGTCGGCCAGTTCCGTATCCCGGCAGACAATGGAAGTGGCACCGGATTCGAGAACATCCCGGATAACCTGCTGTTGGGGAAGAATCAGCCGTCCTTTCGGGGCAGAAGCGTCAATTGGAACGACAAGAACGACAAAATCTCCGGGAGAAAGAAGATCCCCCACAATTTTGCCTGTCGAATCCGGGACGGGTATTTTCCGTGCCATCATTTCTTTTAATTCATGAATGTGATATCCCGTTTTGCTGCTTACCGCGATATCACCATATTTTTTTATCTTTTCTTCTTCACGGTTCCATTCATCCTGTTTGTTAAGAACAACCAGAGAAGGAATCTGTTTCTTTTGCGTCAGTTCTAATATTTTTTCTTCGAAAGAAAAATCAATGGAGGCTTCGCTGCCATCAGCAACAATCAGAGCCAGGTCTGTTTTGTTGAGAACGCTGCATGCCCTGCGAATGCGTTCTTCACCAAGAGCGCCCTCATCATCCAGTCCCGGTGTGTCAGTCAGCATGACCGGACCGAGAGGAAGGAGTTCCATGGCTTTGCTTACAGGATCCGTAGTGGTTCCCTTTACATCGGACACAATTGCCAGATTCTGCCCGGTTATGGCATTAATGAGACTTGATTTGCCGGCATTCCTTCGTCCGAACAGTGCAATGTGAAGGCGCTCTCCCTTTGGTGTTTCATTCATACGTAGTCACCGCCTCAAATTATCTGATAATGGTAATTGCGCCAATAATCGGAAGCTTTTTGGCGTCACCGGAGCAGGCATTTACAATGCCGAGTATGGTTAGAATCAGTTCAATAATACCGATAAGTAAGCTGACCATCCAATTAACAATGCCACCCAGAATGGGAATAATCCCGAAAGCCCGGGAAAGAACGGATGTGATGCCTAAACAAATAATTTCAAAAATAAACAGAACCAGTCCCTGATTGGCATGAAATCTTGCATAAGCAGAGTCTTTAGCGACCAGCAGGGGAACGAGGAATAAAAGCGGTATGTAAGAAAGGACGGCAAAAGCCTTATTCTGTTCCACGTCCTGTGTGTTGAAAACGATTTTTTCTTCCATAAAAGTATAACCTCCGATAAATAAATATTTTGTTTATATGTTATAATAGGATTCATTTTTTTGCAACTGCGAAATAATATATTTTGAATCTTTTTCTTGACAAATGAGAGAAACAGGATTATATTAGTTAACGGTTAGAAAAAACTAACTATAGTCGGACAAGACTACTTACATTGTGGAGGATGATAGAATGAAAATTGTGGAATTTAAGGATGTTACAAGAGTTTATAAGGCAGGCGAGCATGAGCTGAAAGCGCTTGACGGTGTTAATTTTTCTCTTGACGAAGGGAAGTTTGTTGTTATTCTTGGACCGAGCGGTGCCGGGAAAAGTACACTTCTGAATTTGTTGGGAGGTCTGGACAGTCCGACGGATGGAACGATTGAAGTGAATGGTAAGGATATTTCTACTTTGAGCAATAATGAGCTTGCTGATTACCGTGCTTCTACCGTGGGGTTTGTTTTTCAGTTTTATA
>CAZGDT010000071.1:0-7241 GCA_964524245.1 uncultured Eubacterium sp.
TGTTGCTAAGGAAAAAGCGTATCTTCATTTTGGGATAGAAATTTGACGAATAGTGACTTTTCGTGTATACTATTGGCAAAGTATGTGGATGAGGTGTAGCAGATGAAAGAAAAAAATGATGTAGAAGTTTTAATTGATGGGAGAAAATATACGATTTGCGGTTTCGAAAGTGCGGAATATCTGCAGCAGATTGCCTCTTATATCAATCGGAAGTTTATGGATTTTCGAAAAAAAGACTATTACGCAAGGATGGATTTGGATCTTAGAAATGTATTACTCGCCATTAACATTGCAGATGACTATTGTAAAGCAAAGAAAAAAGCAGCTGAGTATCGTTCGGAAAGTGAATTAAAAGATAAAATGGTACTGGATATGAAGCACGAAATCATTGAGCTGCAGGAAACTGTCAAAAAGCAGAATAAAGAGAGGGAAAAGCTGGAGAATGCTTTGGAACAGGCAGAAAAAACGAAAATTGAACTGGAAACGACATTAAAACAAAAAAAATGAGGAAAGGGCTGCATGTGCAGTCCTTCTTTCACATAAGAGCAAAGGAGAACATATGAAAGAGATTGAGATACTGGCACCGGCCGGTTCTTTGGAAAGTTTATATGCTGCCCTAAAAATGGGTGCCGATGCCGTATATACGGGAGCTGAACGTTTCGGTGCCAGGGCATTTGCAGATAATCCGGGTACGGAAGAGTTGATAGAAGCGATTGTTTATGCACATCTTCGCAATAAGAAAATATATCTTACGGTTAATACACTGCTTTCGGACAAAGAGCTGGAAGAAGAACTGTATGAAGTGGTGGCCCCGCTGTATGAGGCCGGTCTGGATGCCTGTATTGTGCAGGATTTTGGAGTGATGTCCTTTTTACATGAAAATTTTCCGGACATGGATTTACATGCAAGTACGCAGATGACACTTCTTGGCGGGGATGAGGCGGAATTATACCGTGACTATGGAATCACACGTTTTGTTCCGGCTCGTGAATGTACGATAGAAGAAATTCGTCAGATGCGAGAACAGACGGAACTGGAAATAGAAGTATTTGTCCATGGGGCGTTGTGTTATTGTTATTCCGGTCAGTGTCTTATGAGCGAGGAAATCGGCGGGCGCAGCGGTAATCGGGGAATGTGTGCGCAGCCCTGTCGCCTTCCGTTTGATTGCCGTTATGGGAAAAAACATTTTTTTAGCACAAAAGACATGTGTACACTTCTGTATATTCCGGAACTTGTCGATGCAGGAATTGATTCATTCAAAATAGAGGGAAGAATGAAAAAAAAAGAATATAGTGCATATTTAGCTTCCTTATACCGTTTTTATGTTGATTTTTATCGGATGGAAGGGAAAGAAGCATATCAAAAGCTTGTGGATGATACGGAAAGTAATTTG
This sequence comes from uncultured Eubacterium sp., assembly GCA_964524245.1. Lineage (GTDB taxonomy): Bacteria > Bacillota > Clostridia > Lachnospirales > Lachnospiraceae > Eubacterium_F. The sequence continues at coordinate 1,394 of CAZGDT010000071.1, forward strand.
TGGAGAGACGTTCGGAGAAGCAGGGAACTGTATAACAGAGGCGGATTTTCAGGGGGATATTTATTCGAAAAACAAAAGAAAGAAATCATGTATCCGAAAAAAAACGGACACTACGGAACCCTTGCAGGAGAAGTGAAATCTGCCGGAAAAGGATTTGCAGTTTTTCAGACAACGGAAAAACTGCACTATCAGGATGTTTTGGAATTTCGTCTGTCAAATGATTCGAAAGCATACGAGTATACCGTAAAAAATCCGGCAGAAAAAAAGGAAGAGGTAACCTGCAATGTCAAAGGAGGAAGCCGGATTTTTCCGGGGCAGAAGATTTACCGTACGAAAAATACGGCACTTTTGAATTGGATTGATGAACAAATTGATAAATGTGATGACCGTCTTTTTTTATCGGGAGAGTTCTGGGGAGCAATCGGAGAGCCCGTTTCGCTTACCGTTACGGCAAAAAATACAACGGTGAAAATAGAAGGACCTGTTTTGCAAAAAGCGGAGAAAAGACCCGTGAGTCCGGAAGATATTTCCAATCGTCTGAGAAAATTAGGGAATACTCCCTATAGATGGAGCGATATGAAAGTTTATTCAGAGGAGAACGGATTTTTGCCATTGGGTGAAATTGGTAAAATGCGCCGGGAAGCAATCCGAATGTGGGAGCGTGAAGCTGCACTGCCATGCAGAGAGGCAGGTCAGAAGCCGCATCGTGCCGGAGTAATGATACCCTGTTCCGAAACAAGAAATATGATAAGTATTTCAGATTTAACGCAGCTTGCCGTGGCACTGGAAGTACCGTCTGAGAAAGCACTGATACATGTCAAATTGGATGATTTTCCGCTTGAGCAAATGGAACGGATGCCGTCACTATTTGCCGGCAGAGAAGCTGCCATATCGTTTCCGAGAATACTAAGAGGGGAAGGACTCCGCCGTTTCATGCAGAAGTGGACCAGGGCAGAGCTTTGGAATGAAATCAATATATCTGCGGTGGTTATAAACAGTCATAGAGCACTTTTACTTGCGGAAGACTTTCTTCCGTCTGCCGGACGAATTGCAGATGAAAACTTTTACCATACCAACCGTCGCGCGAAAGAAGTACTGGGACAATTTAAAATATCGGAAGCAATGCCGTACGGCTATGGCAGAAGGGAAGTTATGGTGACGGAGGGGTGTCTGAAAAGGACGGCAGGATTCTGTGATGGAAAGAAGGAACAAATACCTGTAACCGGACCGAAAAAAGATGAATTCGTGGTGGTAAATCATTGTGATTCCTGTTACAATACGATATATGTCAGGGATTGTTTTGAAAATATGCCGGGAAGTACCGGCAGGCGTTTGGATTTCACATGGGAATCCGGGGAAGAGACAAGAAAGGTTTTGAAAAGATGGAACTTATTATAGCAGAATTATCGCGTTATGTCATCGTTATTCTTTTTGCATTATACACATTTTACAGTTTCCGCGCTTTTTCCGGAAAAATAGCTGAGCAGAAAGAAGGTGTTTTTCGAGCACAGAGGACACTGACAATTTTAATTCATCTTGTATGCAGTGCCGTTCTTGTAATGGAGCAGAAAGATATAAAGTATGTTATTCTGTGGGCACTCGAGCTTTTGTTTTATGTTGGTTTTATCAAAATATATCAAGTGTTTTATAAGGGGCTGTCCAAACTTGTCCTGAATAATATGATGATTTGCATGATGATTGGCTTTGTCATGCTGGGGCGGCTGGAATATGATTATGCAATACGACAGCTTTTTATGGCTTCACTTGCCATGGGTGTGTGTCTTTTCGTTCCCTTTTTTATCGAACGTTTTACCATTTGGGAAAAAATCGGGTGGCAATATGCACTTATTGGAATTTTCTTTCTGCTTCTCGTATTTGTTATCGGGGTGGAAAAATATGGTGCCAGAAACTGGATTTCCATTGGCGGCTTTGCTGTTCAGCCATCCGAATTTGTAAAAATCATATATGTTTTCTTTCTTGCGTCATTGTTGTCCAAAACAACGGAATTTCGTCATCTTGTGGCGATTACGGCTGTTGCGGCGGTACATGTGATGATTTTAGTTGTTGAGAAGGATTTGGGAGCAGCATTGATTTACTTCGTAACATATTTAATGGTTGTTTATGTTGCCACAATGAAGATTCGATATTTAATGGCAGGAACATTAGCGGGAGCTGCTGCCTCGATTGTCGCATACCGGCTTTTTTCTCATGTGCGTGTCCGTGTGATGGCGTGGAATGATCCGTGGCCTCACATTAATCAGGAGGGATATCAGATTTGTCAGAGTCTGTTTGCCATCGGGACAGGTGGATTATTTGGAATGGGACTCGGACAGGGAATGCCAAAAAGCGTGCCGGTTGTTGAAAGTGACTTTGTCTTTTCTGCCATTGCAGAAGAACTTGGAGTGATTTTTTCCATATTTCTTATATTGATTTATATTAGTTCATTTATTATGTTTGTTAACATTGCGTTAAAAATGAAAAAGAGATTTTACAAGCTGTCTGCATTCGGACTCAGTGTTGTTTTCATTTTTCAGGTGTTTTTAAGCATTGGAGGAGTGACGAAATTCATTCCGTCTACGGGAGTGACACTTCCTCTTATCAGTTATGGGGGAAGTTCGATTATGACTACCATTGTGATATTTAGTATTATTCAGGGAATGTATGTTAAAAACGGAAGAGAGGAGGAAAAGCGGATTGAACAGGAACAGCAGCCGACGACAGGAATTCGAAAATCCGGAAAAAGGAAATAAAAAACAGAATCGGGAGATGGCAGTTGTAACATACATTGTTATGGCTCTCTTTTTTGTCCTTGCCGGATACATTGTTTATTTTGTTATTCATGATTCGGATAAAATTTTAAATAATTCATACAATAACAGACAGGAGCTTTTGGCAAAACGTGTGACAAAAGGAAAAGTTCTTTCAGGTGACGGAAAGGTTCTCGCAGAGACTGTTACGGATAAAGACGGGAATGAGACGAGGTATTATCCCTATAACGGCCTGTTTGCGCATGTTGTCGGAAGAAGCACACATGGAAAAACGGGAATTGAAGCTTCTGAGTCGTATACCATGCTGACGTCAGGAATCAACCCGATTCTTGGAACATTTAATGAGTTAAAGGGAACTAAAAATCCCGGAAACAATGTTGTAACAACATTGAACGTATCCCTGTCCGAAGCAGCGTCTAATGCCCTGGGGAATAAAAAAGGAGCAGTCGTTGTATTGGATCCGGAAACAGGAAAAATATTAGCCATGGTCAGTAAACCAACTTATAATCCGAATGGACTTACGGATTCACGGTGGAAAAAACTTGCAGCTGATTCGGGTGAAGACTCCGCTTTGTACAATCGGGTTACTCAGGGGCTGTATCCGCCCGGCTCTACATTTAAGCTTTATACGGCATTGGAGTATATAAGGGAAAATAAAAATTATAATGATTTTCAATATTCCTGCACGGGGAAAATAGGAACCGGGAAAGATAAAATCCGCTGCTATGGCGGAGAAGTTCACGGCAGTATCAATTTAAGACAAGCATTTTCAAAATCCTGTAATGCCGCATTTTGTTCCATTGGTGACAGTTTGAATAAAAAAGCATGGAAAAAACTCTGTGAATCATTTTACTATAATAAAAATATTCCTTTGTCGAAAATAGAGCAGAAATCATCCTGTTTTACGGTTGATGAGTCCACGAAACAGGGAGATGTGTATCAGGCGGCGATAGGACAGGGGGACACGCTGGTGACTCCGCTGCAAAATGCTCTGCTTGTCTGTGCGGCTGTTAACCGGGGCGAGCTGATGCAGCCCTATGTTATTGACCATATAGAAGATTATAATGGGAATATTGTAAACAAAAATAATGAAAAATCGCTTGGAAATCCGATTTCAAAAAAAGAGGCAAAGGCGTTAAAAAAACTGATGCGTGCCACGGTAACGGAAGGAACGGCAACCTCGCTTTATTATGGAACACCTTATAAAGCGGGCGGAAAAACCGGTTCGGCAGAATTTCAGAACAGCTCCCATGACTCGCATGCATGGTTTGTCGGATATGCAGAAAAGAATGGGAAAAAGCTGGTTGTTAGTATTGTGGTGGAATCGGCAGGGACAGGCAGTGCATATGCCGTTCCGATTGCAAAAAAGGTATTTGATGCTTATTGGTGAAAGGGGTGTATTGTATGCTGGAAAAAGTTGATATGAAACGTAGAGCAGATTGGGAGGATTATGATTCCGAAATGGCGCATTTGGAAATACGGATGGGCGAATTACAGCGGGAATGTAAAAAAGAGAAAATTCCCATTGCAATTCTTTTTGAAGGATTATCTTCATCCGGAAAAGGAACCATGATAGGGCAAATGATTGCCCCTCTTGATCCCAGGGGGTTCAAAGTATATCCCATGGAGAAAGAAACGGAAGATGACAAAATGCATCCATATCTTTGGAGATATGCGACGAAAATGCCGGCGCAGGAAAGGATTCATATTTTTGATGGAAGCTGGTATCAGGGATATCCTGATACTTTGCAGTCGGAAGACATTCGTCAATATGAAAAGCAATTTACGGATGACGGTGTTGTTCTGATTAAATTTTTTCTTGTTATTACAGCCGGAGAACAGAAAAAAAGATTGACGGCGTTGGAAAAATCGAAAGAAACAAAGTGGCGTGTTACAAAAAAAGACTGGAAGAAGAATAAAAATTACGACGGGTATCTGAAACAATATGATACGATGCTGATTCAGACGGACACCCCAAATGCTCCATGGACAGTTGTTGAAGCCATGGATAAAAAATATGCAATATGCAAAATCATGACAACCGTAGTAAAACGGCTGGAGCTTGCCTTGGAGGCGAAAAAAACAGGTGCGAAAGCAACGGAGGCTGTTCCGGATTTTTCAAATGAAGAGCTTCGCAACGGTGTTCTTCAGGGAGTGGATTTGTCGTTGACCATGGAACCGCAGGAATACAAAAAGAAGCGGAAAGATTTACAGAAACGATTGGAAATTCTGCATAATAAAATGTACCTCCAGCGGGTTCCTGTTGTGCTTGCTTTTGAAGGATGGGATGCCGGCGGCAAAGGCGGTGCAATTAAGAGAATTACCCGGTGCATGGATCCGAGAGGTTACGAAGTGGTTCCGGTGGCTTCGCCGAATGATGTCGAAAAGTCGCATCATTATTTATGGCGTTTCTGGAGAAAGTTTCCTAAAGCCGGACATATGACCATATTTGACAGAACATGGTATGGAAGAGTGCTTGTGGAAAGAGTCGAAGGATTTGCAAAGGAGCAGGAATGGAAACGTGCATACCATGAAATAAATGCCATGGAAGATCACCTTGTGAAATCCGGTACTATTGTTCTGAAATTCTGGATGCATATTGACCAGGAAGAACAGGAAAGAAGGTTCCGTCAACGTATGGAGACACCGGAAAAACAGTGGAAGATTACGGACGAAGACTGGAGAAATCGTGAAAAGTGGGATTCCTACGAAAAGGCGGTGGATGAGATGATGCTGCGAACATCTACTATGTCAGCTCCATGGCATATCATTGAGGCAAATTCAAAATTATATGCCCGGATTAAAGTGATGGAAATTGTTGTTGAAGCACTGGAAGAACGGCTAAAATAGTACAATAAAGAAAATCAATCAGAATTACCGGAATAATTTAGTAAAATATTTGGTGAAATATTTCAGGAAAAAGATTGACAATTATTCAATTGGATGGTAGAATGAGTTTTGTTGTGAGCGGATGTGGCGGAATTGGCAGACGCACAAGACTCAAAATCTTGCGGTGGTGACATCGTGCGGGTTCAAGTCCCGCCATCCGCACTCATGAAGCGTCGGAAATATGTGGATAC
>CAZGDT010000072.1:0-7202 GCA_964524245.1 uncultured Eubacterium sp.
GGATGTGGTCAAGTTTTTCCCTGCAGAGCCGGCAGGAGGATTGTCCATGATTAAAGCAGTGGCAGCTCCATATACCATGTTGAAATTTATGCCGACAGGTGGAATTAATCTGGGAAATGTGGAGGACTATCTTAAATATGACCGTATTCTTGCATGTGGCGGAAGCTGGATGGTTAAGGGCGATTTGATAAAAGCAGGGGAATTTGACGAGATTGAAAAAATGACCAAAGATGCAGCTGCATTAGTAAAGCAGATTCGCGGTTAATGATAAACAGCAGGAGGTTGAAAAAATGGCAAAAAAAGTAGTTACATTTGGTGAATTAATGTTGAGACTGGCACCGGAAGGATATTATCGTTTTGTACAGGCGGATACTTTTGGTGCGACTTACGGCGGCGGAGAAGCAAACGTAGCGGTTTCTCTTGCTAATTACGGATTTGACGCAAAATTTGTAACAAAACTGCCGGCGCATGAAATTGGTCAGGCGGCAGTTAATTCTTTGAGAAAATACGGCGTAGATACGACAGACATTGTTCGCGGCGGTGATCGTGTGGGAATCTATTTTCTTGAAAAAGGTGCTTCGCAGAGACCGTCAAAGGTTATTTATGACCGTGCCAGCTCTTCGATTGCAACAGCGTCAAAATCCGATTTTGACTGGAAGAAAATATTTGAGGGTGTTGAATGGTTCCATTTTACAGGTATTACACCGGCATTGAATGACGAAGTGGCGGCGATTTGTCTGGAGGCATGTAAGGTGGCAAAAGAAGCAGGCATCACAATTTCCTGTGATTTGAATTATCGGAACAAATTATGGAGCAAGGAAAAAGCTGGTAAAGTGATGGCAGAGCTTTGTGAATATGTGGATGTCTGCATCGCCAATGAGGAAGATGCTGCTGATGTATTTGGCATCACTTCAAAGGGAACAGATGTAACGACGGGCACGGTTAACCATGAAGGATATAAAGATGTTGCCAAACAGCTGGCAGACAGATTCGGATTCAGTAAAGTGGCCATTACGCTTCGTGAATCGGTTTCTGCTAATGATAATAACTGGTCTGCCATGTTATATGATGGCAGTGAGTATTATTTCAGTAAAAAATATAAAATGCACATTGTAGACCGTGTTGGCGGCGGAGACAGTTTTGGCGGCGGTTTGATTTGTGCCTGTCTGAATGATTATGATTCTCAGGAGACGATTGAATTTGCTGTGGCAGCCTCCTGCTTAAAGCATTCCATTGAGGGCGACTACAACATGGTTTCCATGGATGAAGTAATGAAGTTAGCCGGCGGTGACGGATCCGGTCGTGTACAGAGGTAAGCCATGAAATTTCAATGCGTGAATGAATTGGAGCAGTTTTCCTTTGATGATTTTGGAATCGTATCCCTGCATATCGGAGAAGACGTGATAGAGTTTACTCTTCAGGGCGCATTGGTAAAAGCCGGGAATTCCCGGAACGCAAGATATCAGGATATGTATTGTGGAGAGATTATTTTACAGTTGGAGAATGCGAAAATTGCCCGCTTTGTAAAAGAGGGTATGAAATATTATGACGCAAATGGCAATCTTCAGAAAGAAATTCCGGATGAAGATGTGCCGGTTCCTGCACAGGCGCCGCTTTTGAAAAGAATGACGGATGGGACAGTTTTTACCGTTGTTCATGATGAAGTGGAAGACGGATATGCGTCGGAATTTGGCATTGATATTCCAAGTGAAGAGGATGAAGAAGAAGTAGATACATTCTGGCTTTGTATTACATATGAAAAGTCAGTGGCCGGATGGGAACGTTATTGCAATCCGGCAGAAGAAAATTAAGCTTCGAGGCGGTATAGGCATAAGCGTTCTCTCCGGTCGGATGAAATGGCGGCAGAGGCTGCGATTTCATCGAAACGGTTAAAAGCAGTATGCTGTTCCAGATAGCGAATGGCTTCATCTTCGGGATAATATAGAATTAATGTAACACGTCGGGGGACGTTCTGCCATGAGTCCAAAATGTGGTTAATGACAGAACGGAATATTTCCGGCGAAAATGGATTAAAGAAATAGAATAGTGTTTCATCAGGAGAGACAATATAATCTTCAGCGCGGCAACATACGAAGTGAATATTGTCTCTTTTTCCATTGTAGTTTTTAAGGTTTTCACACGCTTTTTTATAATAATAGGAAGAAAATTCTACTCCTGTGGACTTGAGCGAATATAACTTTTCTGCATAAAAGTTGAGGCGTCCCATACCGCATCCGTAGTCAACAAGGACATCATGCGGCGAAGGCGGAAGATAAGAGAAAAGTTCGTCAAGAACAGCATAGGGGGTAGGTTCGTAGCGGTGGTAATGATAAGTATCTTTTCCGTCATTTTGAATCGCTTCCGTATAAATTGACATTTCACGGTCGGTCATAAGTTGGTATCCTTTCTGTTGCGTTATTTTGAGCTAAGTATAACCTGTTATGAACGATACGACAAGTGTTAAAACAATCTGACCAGAATCTGCCATTTTTTTTTCATGATGATGACAAATTTAGAAGTTACAGTTGCAGTATTAAAAAGAACAAGGAGGCATGTAGCATGATGAAGAAAAAAACAGTGAAATGGCTGGCATTATGTCTGATACTGATATTGATGATTGGAATGGAGCCGATACAGGCGGCGACAGAACAGAGTGAAGATTCAACGGTAGTTTCCGGGAGCGGTATTGAAATACCGACAGCAACACCCGAGGCGACACCTACGGCATCCGTTGAACCGGATTTGTCGGCATATAAGCCGGCAGCGCCGACTGTGACAGCACGCGGAGGTTCATCCCGTGTCCGTGTGACATGGAGCAAAATTGCAGATGCGGACGGATATTATATTTATGTACGTCAGTCTACAGAGGTTTCCTATCAAAAAGAAGCAACTGTGAAAGGCGGAAATGCCGTGGAATATTTGCATAAATCTCTGGTACAGAACGCAACATATTATTATCGGATAGCAGCTTATCGGAACGTGAACGGTATCGAGGTAGAAGGTACGCTGTCGGATGCTGTATCTGCTTCGACGGCTGCTGTGTCCGCCACATCAAAAACGGCAAAGAAATACAGTACAAAAGCGAAGTTTACAAAATCACCGGCTTACAAGACATATAAGAAGATGAAAAGTGCCATGAAATACGCGAAAAGTTTTCCCATTCCGGGTATGAAAACTACAAATGTTGCCGGCTTTTCCTGTACGACAATGGTACCACAGGGGATGTGTCTTGCGGGAAGTTATTATTTGATTTCGGCATATGATTCTAAAGGAGAAGATTATTCTGTTGTTTATGTTGTGAGCCGTTCTTCAAAATCCTATATTACTACCATTGTTTTGCCGAGCAAGGCAAAAGTGGGCGGAATTGCTTATGATGGGACAAATGTGTGGATTTCAAAGGGAAAGGCAGTGGCCTGCTTCCCTTATAACGTAGTGACTTCGGCAGTCAATAACGGAAAATCATATACAGAGCTTGCAGCTTATCAAAGTGTATGCAAACTGGATGCGACAGCATCATTTATGGGAGTATATGATGATATTTTATGGATTGGAACCTTCCAACAGAATACTTCATCCATGAAAGGCTATTCGGTGACAAACAAGACGACTGTACCATCTCTCGTGCCGACTTATACAATGGATGTGCCGAGCAGGACGCAGGGGATTTCGTTTGCCTCAGACGGTACTATGATTCTGTCGAGAAGTTATCGTACGAAAAAATCAAAGAGCGGATATATTTCTCAGATTCGTACTTATAAACCGTCGTTTGGAACACCCAAGGGTAATGGTAAAGTTTTGAAAAATACTGCCTTAAAAACGACAACAATGCCGCCGATGGTAAAAGGGACGGCGGTGTATGGCGCGTACACATATGCCCTGTTTGCTTCTTCTCATTATACATCATGCAAATACCCGGTGGACAGGGTTATTGCCATGAAAACCAGCAAACTGGTTGAATAAGATAAGTCTCGTTGCTTGTTCCCCTTCTTGACATGGACAGGGTATCTGCTATAATACCACACAGAAAACAACGAGGGGAGAAAAAAATGAAAATACGCTATCCGTCTTATTATGAACAGTTTTCCTGTATTGCTGACCGGTGTGAAGATACCTGCTGTGCAGGATGGGAAATTGATATTGATGATGAGACTTATCAGTATTACAGCAAAATAGAAGGAATCTTCGGAGAAGAGCTCCGGCACCGGATTAAAGAGTATGAAAGAGAAGAGGATGACGCCTATGAAAGTCACGGTTTTGTGCTGACAAAACAAAAACGATGTCCTTTTCTCGATAATTCTAATTTGTGCAGGATATATAGGGAACTGGGAGAAAGCGCGTTGTGTGACGTATGTACTGATACGCCGAGAAATTATATTGAATACGGCGGTGAAAGGGAAGTGGCGATTAGTGCTGCCTGCCCGGAGGCAGGGCGTCTGATTTATGGCAGCCGTGAACCGATGACAATTGTAGAAAAAGAGACGGATGAAAAACTTGATTTTGAGGAAAGTGAAGAAGAATTGGTTTTGGCACGGGCAATTCGCCGGGCGAGAGATCAGGCAATTGCTATTTTGCAGAATAGGCACATATCCGTTGAAGAGAGAATATGCGCCTGCCTGCAATATGCCGAACACGTTCAAAAATGTCTCAATGAGGATTCGCCGGATGAAATATATGAAATTGAAATTGAGCGATATTACATGAATACTACGAAAGTAGAATATGAAGAAGAGACAGCATATCGACTGTTTCTTCTTCGCATGCGTTCTTTTACGGAATTAGAGAGTGTTAACGAAGAATGGGAAAGAATGTTATTGCTATTGCAGAAGCGATATGTCGAATCGGATGAAGGTGCAAAATATTACGCAATGGAAAGGATGTTGTATGACCGGCTGCTGACGGATATGGAGAGGGAGTATGAGAAAGAGCATTTAATCGTGTATTATTGTTTCCTGTGTCTGGCGCGCTGTGTGGATGATTATGACTTTTTGGGAAAAATGAAATTTGCCGTCACCGCTTTTCTTATGGTACGTGATATGGATACGGCGTGGTGTGCGGAACACGATGAGGTGTATACAAAAGAAGACCGGGTGCGGATGGCGCGCATTTATGCAAAAGAAATAGAGCATTCAGAAAGAAATATGGAATATCTGATGGATGAGTTCCTTTTTGAAGATGCATATACGGTAGAAAATCTCTGTGTTTCCTTGACAAGCGTACAAAATTAGGGTAAAATACTAGATGTTGTATGTATGCATTTTTATGCATACATGAATAAAATAAGGAGGTGCACCCTAGTGCTTACATTAGAGGTTGCACACGTGATTGTAGCTATTGTTGTCATTGTTGTTCTTGTTGCGGCAGCAGCATTGATTGCCTGGAAAAGTGCTATTTCTTACCATATTAAAGTGGGAGAAGCGAAGGTGGGAAGCGCAGAGGAGAAAGCCAGAGAAATCATTGATGATGCATTAAAGACGGCAGAGACGAAGAAACGTGAGGCGCTGCTTGAGGCGAAAGAGGAAAATCTTAAAGCCAGAAATGATCTCGAAAAAGAGACCAAAGAACGCAGAGCTGAGATTCAGCGTTACGAGAAACGTGTGTTAGGAAAAGAAGAAACTCTTGACAAAAAGCTGGATGCACTCGAGAAACGGGAATCAAAATTAAATTCACGAGAGGCAAGTTTTGAAAAGGAGAAAGAGAAAGTTGCTGAGATCCGTCAAAGTCACTTGCGTGAACTGGAGAAGATTTCCGGACTCACCTCCGAACAAGCAAAAGAGTACTTATTAAAGACTGTAGAAGAGGATGTAAAACATGAAACTGCAGTTTTGGTAAAAGAGTTGGAACGTCAGGCGAAGGATGAGGCGAATAAGAAAGCCAAAGATTATGTGGTAACAGCGATTCAGAAGTGTGCAGCTGACCATGTATCGGAGACTACGATTTCTGTTGTGCCTTTGCCGAGCGATGAGATGAAAGGAAGAATTATCGGTCGAGAGGGAAGGAATATTCGTACCCTGGAAAATCTGACCGGAATTGATTTGATTATAGATGATACGCCGGAAGCGGTCATCTTGTCAGGTTTTGATCCAATTCGCCGAGAGGTTGCCAGAATTGCGTTGGAAAAATTGATTGTGGACGGAAGAATTCATCCGGCCCGTATCGAAGAAATGGTTGAAAAGGCCAAAAAAGAAGTTGAAACGATGATTCGTGAAGAGGGCGAAGCGGCGGCGTTGGAAGTTGGTGTACATGGTATCCATCCGGAGCTTATTCGTCTTCTGGGGAAAATGAAGTTCCGTACCAGCTATGGACAGAATGCATTAAAACATTCTGTCGAGGTCGCTCATCTGTCCGGCCTGTTGGCCGGCGAAGTCGGTGTAGATGTCCGGATGGCGAAGCGTGCCGGGCTGCTGCATGACATTGGTAAGTCGGTTGACCATGATATGGAAGGGTCACATATTCAGCTCGGTGCAGATTTGTGTCGTAAATTTAAGGAATCAGCACTTGTTATTAATGCGGTAGAAGCACATCATGGTGATGTGGAAGCTGAAAGCATGATTGCCTGTCTGGTACAGGCGGCGGATGCTATTTCAGCAGCGCGTCCGGGTGCCCGCAGAGAGACGCTGGAGACATACACGAACAGATTGAAACAATTAGAGGATATTTCTAACAGCTTTAAGGGAGTCGATAAGTCTTTTGCTATTCAGGCAGGTAGAGAGGTTCGAGTGATGGTAATACCGGATCAGATTAATGATGATGAGATGGTATTGCTGGCGAGAGATCTGTCTAAACAGATTGAGGCCGAATTGCAGTATCCGGGTCAGATTAAGGTTAATGTAATTCGGGAATCCAGAGTGGTGGATTATGCAAAATAGGTATAATCCCCTTGCCGAAGAATGAAACGAACAGCTGCAGGGCGACATAATAGTGTGCCGGCAGCTGTTTTTTTACATTTGTTTTAAGAAAGAAGGTGGAGAATATATTAGCATCCCTAAAAATGGAGATAGAACCATTGTCTGATTACTCGATTACAAACCAAAAATCTTCAATTTTTCAGGCAATTATGATGGAAAGAATTGATAAGGGTTATATAACCGTTGAAGATTATGAGTAGAGAAGATAGGTCCCCTTTATGGGGACGGAAACCGTCCTGGCGCTCAGCTTGTAAACTTTGGTATTTGCTAGAGAAGATAGATTTTTTGTCATTTTGG
>CAZGDT010000073.1:0-7179 GCA_964524245.1 uncultured Eubacterium sp.
ATAAAGAAAAATGACTCATATTGTTCCGAATGGCCGGGGTTGACAATAGGGTGAAAGCTGATATAATGGATTTATCCTATCAAAATTATATGAAAAGGAGTGCGCAACATGGACTCATTAATATATTTAGATAACGCTGCGACGACGGCGGTGAAGCCGGAAGTGTTTGAGGTGATGAAGCCGTATTTTACGGAAATATATAGTAATCCTTCCAGTGTGTACAGTTTTGCCGGACAGGCAGGTAAGGCGGTGGAAGACGCCAGGGAACAGATTGCTCACACTCTGCATGCGAAGGCGGCCTCCGAAATATATTTTACCGGCGGCGGCAGTGAAGCGGACAATTGGGCGATAAAGATGACTGCGGAAGCCTGCAAAGACAAGGGGCGTCATATTATTACGTCAAAGATAGAGCATCATGCGGTTCTTCATACGGCGGACTGGTTGGAAAAAGAAGGTTATGAAGTTACTTATCTGGATGTGGATCGTGATGGAATGGTTTCGCCGGATGAGTTGGAGAAAGCGATTCGTCCGGACACTATTTTGATTTCCATAATGTTTGCAAATAATGAAATTGGAACGATTGAACCGGTGAAAGAGATTGGGGCATTGGCAAAGAAACATGGTATTTTGTTCCATACGGATGCAGTTCAGGCTTTTGGACATGTACCGATTGACGTACAGGATATGAACATTGATATGCTCAGTGCCAGTGGTCATAAGTTCCATGGGCCAAAGGGTGTCGGTTTTTTATATATTCGTAATGGATTGAAAATGGGAGCATTGATTCACGGTGGAGCACAGGAAAGATCCCGCCGTGCCGGTACCCATAATGTTCCGGGAATAGTCGGAATGGGCGAAGCTGCCCGGCTGGCAGTGCAGAATATGGAGATAAATGCGAAAAAGCAAATCGAGATTCGTGATTATCTCATAGAACGGATAGAAAATGAAATTCCCTATGTTCGGGTGAACGGTCATCGCAGGAACAGACTTCCGAATAATGTGAATGTGTGTTTCCGTTTTATTGAGGGAGAATCTCTTTTGATAATGCTGGATCAAAAAGGAATTTGCGCCTCCAGCGGTTCGGCCTGTACGTCCGGATCTTTGGATCCGTCTCATGTGCTTTTGGCAATCGGGTTGCCGCATGAAATTGCGCATGGCTCTCTTCGTCTTACACTTTCAGAAGAAACGATGAAGGAAGAAGCTGATTATGTTGTGGACAATCTGAAAACAATTGTGGAGAGGTTACGAAGCATGTCTCCGCTTTATGATGATTTTGTAAAGAAAGAAGAGAGGTAAACCATGTATAGTGAAAAAGTTATGGATCATTTTTCTAATCCGAGAAATGTCGGAGAAATAGAGGATGCCAGTGGAGTGGGCACGGTAGGAAATGCCAAATGCGGCGATATCATGCGTATGTATTTGGATATTGATGAAGAAACGAAGATTATCAAAGAATGCAAATTTAAGACTTTTGGCTGTGGTGCGGCCGTGGCAACGAGCAGTATGGCGACGGAACTGGTGAAGGGAAAGACTATCTATGAGGCACTGAAAGTAACCAATAAGGCAGTAATGGAAGCACTCGACGGACTTCCGCCGGTGAAAGTGCATTGTTCTCTTCTGGCTGAGGAAGCCATTCATGCCGCATTGTGGGATTATGCAGAGAAACACGGCATCAAAATTGAAGGATTGGATAAACCGAAGGCAGATATTAATGATGAAGAATAAGAAAACAGTAGTGGTAGGCATGTCCGGCGGGGTAGATTCCTCTGTGGCGGCCTACCTTTTAAAAAAACAGGGATTTAATGTAATCGGTGTGACGATGCAAATCTGGCAGGAAGAAAATATCCGCACGGTGGAAGAACAGGGTGGCTGCTGCGGCTTGAGTGCGGTAGAAGATGCCGGACGGGTGGCGGCACAAATTGGTATCCCTTATTACGTAATGAATTTTCGAAAAGAATTTCAGGAGAAAGTGATTGATTATTTTGTGCGTGAATATCGGCAGGGAAGAACGCCAAATCCGTGTATTGCCTGCAACCGCTATGTGAAATGGGAATCTCTTCTGCAAAAAAGCCTCGCTCTTGGAGCGGATTACATTGCAACAGGGCACTATGCAAAAATACACCGGCTGGAAAATGGAAGGTATACGTTGCTTCGCTCGGATGCCCGTGGTAAAGATCAGACATATGCCTTGTACAATTTAACACAGAATCAATTGGCTCATACTCTGTTTCCTGCAGGAAGTTTTGAAAAAAACAGAATACGCGAAATTGCTGAAGAAGCGGGACTGCAGGTGGCTCATAAGCCGGACAGTCAGGAAATATGTTTTGTGCCGGATAAGAATTATGCGGGGTTTATCGAGAGGGAAACCGGTGTGAAGGAATGTCCCGGAAATTTTGTTGCGACAACCGGCGAGGTGCTCGGTACGCATAAAGGAATCGGACATTATACGATTGGACAGAGAAAAGGACTCGGAATTGCTTTTGGAGAACCAAGATTTGTTACGGAAATTCGTCCCGAAACCAACGAAGTTGTGTTGGGAAAAGCAAAGGAAGTGTATACGGACGTTTTGTCTGCGGGCAGCGTAAATTATATGGCGGCAGATCATTTCGAAGAAGGCCGGGAGGTAACGGCGAAAATCCGTTACAATCATGAGGGGGCACCGGCTGTAATAAGCAGGGTGGAAAAGAACGGCTTTTCCCTTAAATTTAAAGAACCTGTCCGCGCCGTGACACCGGGACAGGCTGTTGTTCTCTATGAGGGAGATTACGTTCTTGGTGGCGGGACCATCTGTTAGCACCAGCCGCCATCCATCGTCACTATTTGTCCTGTCATGTAAATGGGAGCTTTTGCGAGCAGATAAACCAAATCAGCTGTTTCTTCCGGCGTACCCATCCGGCCGGCAGGAATTTCTTCGCAGATAGCATCGATTTCTTCCTGAGAAAAACAATGATTCATAGGGGTGTCGATTATTCCGCAGGCAAGAGCATTAACGGCAATGCCGCTGGGAGCCAGTTCTTTGGCAAGGGCTTTGGTAAAAGAATTGACGCCGCCCTTTGCGGCAGAGTAGGCAACTTCGCAGGAAGCTCCTGTGTTCCCCCATACGGATGAGATGTTCAGAATTCGTCCGTTTTTTTTGTGAACCATGAACGGAATTACTGAACGACAACAGTAGAATACTGAGGACAGGTTTGTATTGAGCACATTTTGCCATTCTATATCGGTCATATCACTTAATAATCCGATGTGAGCGATCCCGGCACAGTTGATAAGAATATCAATATTCCCAAGAAGGTTTGCAGCGGTATCGATTAGGGTGTCCGCTGTATCGGCTCTGCTTAAATCGCCATAGAGCGTATGGAACTCTGACTTTTTCGGTCCGGCTTTTTGGCACTGTAAGCGTATTTTTTCCATTTTTTCTTTTTCTCTATTCCCCATGAGAATGAGAGAGTAACCGGCTTTGGCAAGCTTCAGGGCAATGGCGCCGCCTATGCTTCCTGATGCGCCGGTAATAATTGCGGTATACATATAGTAACCTCCGTTTTCTTAGTTATATCACAATCATACCACAGATCAAGGAAAAAAGTTGTACATTTTTTTTATATCTGTTATAATTACAAATACTTATGTGTACGTGAATGGGTTTCCGCAGGAGGAGAAGGAATGAAAAACCGAAGTATTGCACAGATTATTTTTAAGAATTTTTTTAAGACGATAGGAGTTATTTTGCTGCTTCTTGGTGTTGGCGTGCTTAGTTATTATCTCACCATGCTTTTTTTGAAGCATACGGTGCGTGTTGAGCGAAGCACACAATATGAACATGTGATTGATGTCAATCCGGGGAGCATGGAATCTGCCAACCTGATATACAGTTATAATGAAAAAAATGGTAAAGTGGAAGCGATGCTATTGGAACTGTTTGATGCCGGAACTAAGAATATGACCTACATTACGATTCCTGCCAATACACAAATTACCATTTCCGGTAAGACATATGGTGAACTTTTGGAAAAGAGTCCCATGCTTCCACAGGTTGTAAAAATGTCGGAGATTAATTCGTATTTTTCCGGTGATGTAGCATACGAATATGGGATTTTGATTCTTCAGGAAGAATTGAAAGCAGACATCGGATATTTCACGGCTATGACATCAGATGTTTTTAATAAGTGCTTTGAAAAGGAAAAGGGAAGCAGGCTGATTTATTGTCCGACAAAGGAATTGCTTGATGAATCCTCAAAATGCAGTACGGAGGACGAGATGAAAGATTTTCTTGAATCCCGGTGGGACAGTCTGATATCGGATATTACCCTGTCTCAGAAACAGCATTATGCAAAAGAACTGAAGGATGTAAATCGTGAACAGATTCGTACGTATCGGCTGCGTGGTAAAAAAACAGGGAATGTGTTTAAACTGAATAAAGAAAAGAATAAGGCTTTTATAGAGAAAATCTGGGAGAAGAAAACGTACCGCGGTGCGCAGAAGAAAAACGGAGAAGAAACATCGGATGCTGCAAAAAAAACGGGAAGCGTATGGATTTACAATGGCAGTAAGATTACCGGACTGGCGGCTGAATACCAAAAGAAACTTGAAGCAGACGGCTTTGAGGTGAAAGGGGTGGGGAATGCTGCCGGTGGTGTTCGAAGCGAAACGATTATTTATGTAAAGAAAAAATCGGCGGCAAATGGTTTGAAAAAGTATTTCAAGAAGCCATCCGTATACGTGGCGGATAATCTCAGCAGCGGTGCCTCCGTGGAAATTGTTCTTGGAACAGATGACCGGCTGCAGTAGATGAGATATCATTACGGATAACAGAAATGAGGTAACTGTAAGATGGGAACCAAGGTAAATATTATGGATTTAGAAGTGGATTTGCTGACACCGGAAACTCTTCATGCAGAATTGCTGAATTATATGGATAATGATCGGTTGAGTGTCGTGCATATGATTTCACTTGATTACATGGATGCTTATGAACAAAACGAATTGATGAAAAATGTTTTGGAGCAGGCTGATTTAGTACTGCCGGGAGAAAAGGCGATTTTGACAAGACATCACGTGGATGTACTTGAAACAGGAGGAATGGTAGTGGATTATCACAGCATCCTGACTCTGTTGGAGCCGCTTCGCTCGCAGGAAAAAACGATTTATCTGGTTATGCGTGACGCCAAGGAAGCAAAGAAAGCATACCGATACCTGGCTGAATATTTTGGGAAGGAACGAATTGTCGGTGTATATGCAGCTGATGGAGAAATAACGGAAGAAGCGCTTGTTAATGATATTAATACAAAACTGCCGGATATTATTCTGTTGTCAATGGAAAGTACCAATCAGGAAGAGTGGCTGGAGAATAACCGAGCGAAAGTAAATGCCAGGTTGTGCTTTGCCATGGGAAGCATTATGCCACAGATACTGCGGGAAAATGTTTATGTGCCTGCATGGATGAAAAAACTTCATTTGGGAGAGCTGTACCGGCGGATTGTGGGGATTCCCTATTCACATGCGTTCAGGAGGCGTATATTTCACAGAAAAATGGACGATTATAATACCAAAAAGAAATTTTGGAGGTAATTCTATGTCCTGTATAAAAAAGAGCAGAACAGGTTCCTATTGTATCATTGCAATAGGGACTTTTCTAATGGCTCTGGGAACCCGGGGAATTTATGAACCCATGTCCATGGTAACAGGAGGTTTCTCCGGAATAGGTATCATTCTTGAAAAAAATTTTGGGGTGCCCGTTTCTTTTGTTACCCTTCTGTTAAACATTCCTCTTTTTCTGTATGCAAAGAAAATTCATGGCAAAGAATATATTATAAAATCGCTGTATGCCATGCTGACTTTTTCGGCGGCGCTGGCTTTGATTCCGTCAGGAAAGGTCACGGATGAAGATTATCTGATGGCGTCGCTGCTTGGAGGAGTATTGAACGGAACGGGAATAGGACTTGTATTCTTATCCGGAGGTTCCACGGGAGGTACTGACCTGCTTAGTACGCTTTTACATTCCGGTTTTTCTTTTATGCGTCTTGCCGACATACTTGGCATCGTGGATGGGATGATTGTTGCGGCCGGTATGGTTTCTTTTGGAATTCGTGCGGGATTGTATGCAATTGTTGCTGTTTTTGTAACATCAAAAGTGCTGGATGGGGTTACGGCGGGGATGCGATATGCAAAAGTGGTATATATCATTTCCGATTTTTCGGAAAAAATTGCCGAAATAATTATGAACCGGCTTGAACGTGGAGTAACGTCGCTTCATGGAAACGGGATGTATTCCGGACAGGATAAAAAGATTTTAATGTGTGTGGTTTCGCGCAAAGAGGCTGTTTTTTTGGCGAAATATGTAAAGGAAGCAGACCAAAATGCGTTTGTTATTGTTGAAGATGCAAGGGAAGTTTTGGGAGAAGGATTTCGGATTGAAGATTAATTGTGAAAAATCTATGTGCAATTTTCACAAAAGATTTGAAATTATTTATGAATTTTGAATATGGTGTTTTTTGAAAATATGGTGTATAGTATCACGTAGATGTTTGTGACAATATTATATCCTAGGAGGAAATGAAAATGGCAAGTTTATCTTTGAAAAACATCAACAAAATATATCCAAACGGTTTTCATGCCGTTAAGGACTTTAACTTAGAGATTGAAGACAAAGAGTTCATTATCTTTGTAGGCCCATCCGGATGCGGTAAATCTACTACCCTTCGTATGATTGCCGGATTGGAAGAGATTTCCAGCGGTGAGCTGTGGATAGGAGACAAACTGGTAAATGATGTAGAGCCGAAGGACAGAGATATTGCGATGGTATTCCAGAACTACGCTCTGTATCCGCATATGTCAGTATATGATAATATGGCATTCGGATTGAAACTGAGAAAAGTTGCGAAAGACCAGATTGACCGTCTTGTTCATGAAGCTGCTAAAATCCTTGATATTGAGCATCTGCTGGATCGTAAGCCAAAGGCTTTATCCGGTGGTCAGAGACAGCGTGTGGCTATGGGACGTGCAATTGTACGTGATCCTAAAGTATTCCTGATGGATGAGCCGCTTTCCAACCTGGATGCTAAGCTTCGTGTTCAGATGCGTATTGAGATTTCCAAGTTGCATCAGAGACTGGAGACTACGATTATCTATGTAACACATGACCAGACAGAGGCGTTGACATTGGGTACCCGTATCGTTGTTATG
>CAZGDT010000074.1:0-7129 GCA_964524245.1 uncultured Eubacterium sp.
GCTTTGGTATAAAACTAACTCTGAAAAAATATAGTGCTAAATCCTAAAGACGGGTTGAAATGGTAGATTTAATGAAAAACCTGTAATGAAAAACCTTGACAAATCCTTCCAAAAAGGGTATATATAGATGTGTAGGTTGTTTTTAATCTAGTAAAACTATTTTTGAGGAGGATATAATCCATGAATAAGACTGAATTAGTAGCAGCTATGGCTGAAAAAGCAGAATTATCAAAGAAAGATACAGAAAGTGCTTTGAAGGCATTCATCGATGTTGTTACCGATGAGCTGAAAAAAGGTGAGAAAGTACAGTTGGTTGGTTTTGGTTCTTTCGAAGTAGCAGAAAGAGCAGCAAGAGAAGGAATCAACCCTCTTACAAAGAAACCTATGAGCATTCCTGCTTCGAAAGCTCCTAAGTTCAAAGCCGGCAGAGGCTTGAAGGATGCTGTGAACGCATAATTTTGCGATCATTATTATGGATTTTAGGAGCACCCTGTTGCTGAGAGCGGCAACAGGGTGTTTTTCTTAGGTTCATTACAGACACGGTATTTAATGAGAAAGAGAGGGATGGCTATGCGGCTTGATAAGTATCTGAAAGTTTCAAGACTGATTAAACGAAGGACAGTTGCGAATGAAGCGTGTGACGCCGGGCGTATTCTGGTTAATGAGAAAGTGGCAAAAGCTTCTCTTAATGTGAAACCCGGCGATATTATCGAGATTCGATTTGGTAATAAAAATACAAAAGTCGAAGTGCTGAGTGTGGAAGAAACTTATAAAAAGGAAGAAGCAAAAGAACTGTATAAGTATTTGTAATAACCGGTCCTCTGAGAGCATATAGTGGTAGAAGAAACTCTTAGGGGGTCTGTCTTATGTTACAGGAACAATCCCGTTCGCTGCCGGCACATAAGCTGGTTATGCAAAATCGGGAAACAGTAGAACTTACGGGAATTACCGATGTGGCATCATTTGATGACACAATAATTGAGTTGGAGACGGTAGAGGGTGCCGTACGCTTTGTAGGCGAGGGTTTACACGTCAAAAGCCTTATACTGGAAAAAGGGGAAGTAGAGATTATGGGAAGGATTCAGGAAATTGTTTATCATGAGTCCGGGAAGGAAAAGACGATGCGGGGAATGCTTGGTCGTCTGTTTCGCTGATGGAGATGATTACAGGACAGCTTCGCTATGTGGGAGCCTCATTTTTGTGGGGGATTATCCTTCTGTTTTTTTACGATTTCATTTTGGCTGCCCGACAGCGGTTTCGGCATAGGAAAGTGTGGATTCTGGCAGAGGACTGGTTGTTTTGGATTATTGCTGCATTATTTGTTTTTCAGATGATTTTTGAATTGAATAATGGCCTCATACGGAATTTTTTTGTTATAGCCTTCATCACCGGTATGTGTGTATACCGAAAATTAGTAAAAAAACATGTGCAAATGGGAATTATATCCTTTTTCAGGATGTTTTTTCGACCATACGTTTGGATTGGCGAAAAAATACGTAAAATTCGTAAAAAAATCTTGAAATCATAAAACATAAAGATTATAATTGACTTGTATGGGACTACAATAATAGAAAATACAATTGTAGAATAATGTTGAAGGGATGAAGTTATGAAAGTAAAGGGGAAGCATAAGAATCGCTCCGGCTTGTACCTTGTCATGCTGGTAGCTGCTTTATTTGTCGGGACGTTAGCGGTTCATGGCTATACATTGCGTGAGAACTGCCGAAAGCTGGCAACGGAACAGACGAATCTGAAAGAAAAAAAGAAGAGTCTTAAAAAGGAACAGGAAAAGATAAAGGAAGAGTCGGAATACCGAAAAACGGATCAGTATGTGGAGGATGTGGCGAGAGAGAAATTCGGACTGGTATACGACAATGAAATTATATTTAAGGCAGAATAAAGGAACCGTCAGTTGATGGTTCTTTTTTTGTTATTATTTTTTATGGATGAAAAAATATTTTAAGTGCTTCCTTCTTTTGACAAAATATTGCTTTATGAGGAGCTATACTATGGATACGCATATTGGCGCCATCCGGCGGTGTGCTTTTGCAGGATGGAATAACAAAAAGACTGGGGGCACGGATTTTGAAAGAAAAGAAACGGAAAATCTGTCTGGATGGAAAATATTTGTTGTTGTTATTATTGGGAGCTTTTATGGGACGTGTTTGGTTATATGGTGTTAATCCGTTTGGTGTGGCATTTTTTGCCTCAACGTCGGGAGAGACAAAAAAACAGAAAATGATGGCTTTGTGTATTGCATTGGGAATGTTTTCTGCCATGGATGGGATAGTTCTTTTGAAATATTGCTTTCTTTTCATTATTGTACTTGGCGCAAATCATTTATTGGAGAAGTGGACAAGCTATCCAAATTCACCGGTTTATCCGGCACTTCTGCTGGCCGGACTGAATATGGCGGCGGGTATGCTGCAAAGCGTTTTAGCTGTTAACAGTTGGGAAGTGTTTTTGGTTGGTATTCTCGAATGTGTGGCGGTTTTAGCACTTGCAAATATATATCAGTGGGGGATTCATTTTCTGCTTTATAAAGATTGGAGGAAAATGCCCGGTAATGAGGAGTTGATTAGCCTTTTGACTATTTTCGTGACAGCATTATATGGAATTCCGCGTGAGGCTGACATGATATTTTCTGTTTCCGGAACGCTTTCTTATCTGATGATTTTGTTTATGGGATATCGATATGGGGCATCTTTTGGGGCGATTGCAGGGGCGGCCGGAGGCATTTTGTTAGCACTGACGGGAGAGAATATGACAGCAATTGGAATTGCCTGCCTGCTTGGTGTATGTGCCGGAATGTTTCGACGCATGGGACGTTTTTTGAGTGGTATTGCTTTTCTTGTAATGGGAGGGATTATGGCAGTTTTATCATTCCGCGAATTATATGGAATTATGGAACTGCGCGCCATGATTTCTGCGTCAATTATCTTTTTTGCCCTTCCCGGAAAGATAGCTCACTGTGTAGAGGAGGATATGCCGGACGAAGAAAATGATTCTTTTGCCAAAGAAGATGTCCGGGTGCTTGCCAATCATCGTCTGGAAGATTTTTCCAATGCTTTTCGCCGCTTATCCCGAAGTTTTGAACAGGTAATGGAGAAAAGAGAATTGACGGAGCCGGAACTGGAGGAACTATTTGAGGATGTGTCACGGAATACCTGTGAAGCATGTGTTAATTGCAAATATTGCTGGAATCGTCATTATGATGAGACAAATGAGAATCTGCGTCGGATTTTGTGGCAGGCCGGAAAAGACGGTGTAGTCTCACCGGAAGTTGTGAGCGAAGATTTTTACCGCCGTTGTATGCATCTTGAAGAATATGTGAAACGTGTAGAGGAAAAAATGGCATATGAAAAAATTCGTCTTGGGTGGCATAATCGAATGACAGAAAACCGTCTTATTATGGCGGAGCAGATGAAAGAAATTGCAGGAGCGCTCCGATCATTTACAATGGATTTGGATGATGTTAAAGAGCTTCCCAAAGAACAAAAGCGCAGAATTGCAGAAGAGCTAAAGCGGGAAGGCGTGAAAGTCCAGAAACTGTTTGTAAAGAGTCGTAAAGGGCGTTTGGAAGTAATGTTTACAGGGTGCTGTCAGGGAAACCGTTGTCTGACAAAAACAGATGTGGCGCAGGCACTTTTTTCTGCCACCGGTATTATGATGTGCCCGGATCGGGAAACAAGAAATGTTTTGTCGTCGGAACGGGATACGATGTTTTTTCGTCAGGATACGAAATATAAAGCGCTGACAGGGCTTGCCAGAGTTGCAAAAAGCGGTGAGACAGTCTCCGGAGATAATTACTCTTTTTTGGAGCTTCCGGCAACGGGAGAACTCCTCATGGTATTGGCGGATGGTATGGGAAGCGGAGAAATGGCGGCCCGCGACAGCAACAATCTTATTGAGACGCTGGAATATCTCGTGGAGGCAGGGTTTGAGAAAAAATCGGCACTGCGTCTTCTTAACATGTTATTCGTTATAAATTATGAGGGAGAATCGTTTTCCACACTGGATATGACGGCAATTAATCTTCATACGGGAAGCTGTGAGATTATGAAAAATGGAGCAGCGACCACATTTATCAAGAGAGCCGAACATGTAGATGTGATTGTCTCAGCTGCCCTTCCGGTAGGGGTGGATTTGCAGGCTGAGCCGGATGTGGCGGAAATTCAGCTGGAGGAAGAAGATATGATAATTATGGTTTCAGATGGTGTGATTGACGGATTTTATGAAAAAAACAGCGAAACAGGTGACAGAGAAGACATAACAGACCTGATTGCTAATCTGCCATGCCGGAATCCGAATGATATGGCAAATCAGATATTGATGAATGCACTTGCCCGTACAACAAGGGAAGCGACAGATGACATGAGTGTGCTGGTGGCAGGAATCTGGAATAAGGTTTGACGAGAGTGAAGAAAGCGATTACAATGGGGACGAGGAGGATATATCCATGAAAGAAACTATGGTTCAATATATAGAAAAACATCACTTAATTTCATATGGAGATAAAATTGTTGCAGGAGTGTCGGGAGGGGCGGATTCTGTATGCCTTTTACATTTATTAAATGAATGTCGTGAGAGGTGGAATCTGTCTCTTGTTGTTGTTCATGTTAAACATGGGATACGAGGGGAAGAAGCGGATGAAGACGCTGTATTTGTAGAAAAAATGGCGGCTCGCTTTTCGTTGCCTTTTTTTTCGCCGGAAGGAGATGTGCCGGCGCTTGCTGCGGAATGGGGCATGAGTGAGGAAGAGGCGGGACGAAAATTTCGCTATGAGCAAATGGAAAAAATCCGAAAAGAACAGAAAGCAGATGCCATCGCAGTGGCACATCATCGGGATGATCAGGCAGAAACCGTCCTGTTTCGCCTTTTTCGCGGAAGCGGTGTCCGGGGATTGAGCGGAATGCTGCCTCGGAAAGGCAGGATTATTCGACCGCTTTTATTTGCCGGGCGTCGGGAGATTGAAGATTTTTTACGGCAGCAGGGGTATGTCTGGCGTGAAGATTCAACAAATTGTGATATGGCCTACAGCAGGAATCGAATTCGGAAGGAATTGCTGCCGCGGATAGAAGAG
The DNA here is from genome assembly GCA_964524245.1 of uncultured Eubacterium sp. GTDB lineage: Bacteria > Bacillota > Clostridia > Lachnospirales > Lachnospiraceae > Eubacterium_F. The sequence goes on from CAZGDT010000074.1 coordinate 5,084, forward strand.
ACGATTAATGCACGTGCCGGTCAGCATATTGCCGATACGGCAGGGGATGTGGCAGCCTGGCGTGGGTATATTGAGAAAATGGCAGGGCAGGCGGCAGAGGAGATTTTGGAAAACATAAACGGAGAAATCACACTCAAAACAGATAGCTACTGCCGTCAGGATGAAGTGATTCAGAAAGAAATATTGCGGTTGTTTTTGGAAAAGGCGCTTCCTGGGGTCAGAGATGTGAGTCGTATTCATTACAATAAGCTACATGAACTCATATCGCAGGAAACGGGGAAAGAACTTGATTTGCCGGGCGGTGTGAAAGCTGTGCGTGATTATGACAGGGTTCGGCTTCGGATTCACGATGACTGCGTCCGGGAACCTGTACGAATTGAATGTCCGGTTCCATCCGTGCATATAGTGAAAATGGAACACGAATTTTATCGTATAACGCTGGCGGTAAAAAAACGTGAAGAATTAGAGAGAAAAATTCCACAAAAAGACTATACGAAATGGTTTGATTATGATAAGATAAAGAGTGGTTTGGTATTGCGTAATCCGGAGAAGGAAGATTACTTTGTTCTTGATTCTGAGGGACACAGAAAGAGGCTTTCCCGTTATTACAGAGACAGAAAAGTTGCTGCACAGGAGAGAAAAAGACAGTTTGTTCTGGCAGATGGCGCTCATGTAATTTGGGCATTTCCGGATCGCATCAGCGAAACCTGCAAAATAAACAAGAATACAAAACGTGTTTTGGTAGTGACCAAAGAAAGGATACGTCATGAGGGAAGAAATCCGGGTATTAATTAAGGAAGAGGACATTGTTGCGAAAGTAAAAGAATTAGCAGAAAAGATTAACCGTGATTATGAGGGAAAAACACTTCATATGATATGCATTTTGAAAGGAAGTGTATTTTTTACCTGTGAACTGGCAAAATATATTAAGGTGCCCGTGACAATTGATTTTATGAGTGTGTCAAGTTACGGTAACGGTATGACCAGCAGCGGAAGTATTACGGTCAACCAGGATTTGACGATGAATCTTGAAGGGCGCGATGTGCTGTTGATCGAAGATATTGTTGACAGCGGACGTACGCTGTCTTATCTGGCACATATGCTGGAAAAACGCGGAGCGGCAAGTCTTCGCATCTGTACATTGCTGGATAAACCGCAGTGCCGTGTATCAGAGGTGGATGTAACATATACCGGTTTTGTGATTGATGACCTGTTTGTTGTTGGATTTGGACTTGACTATGCCCAGAAATACCGAAATTTACCATATATTGGTGTGATGGAAATAAAGGAGGATTAATCCGATGAAAGGATTAAAAGGATATGGTTTCTTTGTCCTGATGGCAGCGATTATCCTGATTGCCGCTCTTTCAGGGGACTTTATGTCCGAATGGGACCGGGAAAATTATTCATACATGCAGTTTAGGGAAGATTTGTCGGATAAGAAGCTGACATATGTTTCAATCGAGCAGAATGAACAGGTGCCTACAGGTGAAGTGTCTGTTACGAAAAAAGACGGAAAAAAGCATACGTTTTATTCGCCGGATGTCAATGCCGTGTTAGATGACCTGACCGAAGCGGATTTTTCGAATGTCGCAGTATCGGATGTGGCGGTAACGCCGTGGATTTTACAGATAATTCCTTATGTAATCGGATTTGTGTTAATCTTTTTCCTGTTTATGATGATGTCCGGCCAGACACAGGGAGGCGGTGGCGGCAATGCCAAAATGATGAATTTTGGAAAGAGCCGTGCCAAAATGACCGGACCTGATGAGAAGGCAAAGACATTTGCGGATGTAGCGGGGCTTGTCGAAGAAAAAGAACAGTTGGAAGAGATTGTTGATTTTTTGGCGGATCCGCAAAAATACACGGAATTGGGAGCGCGGATACCGAAAGGCGTTATTATGGTAGGACCTCCGGGTACCGGTAAAACCCTGCTTGCAAAAGCGGTTGCCGGCGAAGCCGGTGTTCCGTTTTTCAGTATTTCCGGTTCGGACTTTGTGGAAATGTTTGTAGGTGTAGGTGCGTCGCGTGTCCGTGACCTGTTTG
>CAZGDT010000075.1:0-7086 GCA_964524245.1 uncultured Eubacterium sp.
CTGGATAGAGCACTTGGCTACGGACCAAGGTGTCGGGGGTTCGAATCCTCTCACGTACGTAAAAAAATCCTAAGTTTTTCTTAGGATTTTTTTTTGCTCATTTCATTATAAGTTGTTTTAATAGCCTGAAAACTTTCTTTACTTATAATATGCTCTATCTTGCAGGCATCTTCTTCCGCAATATCCTCCGAAACCCCCAGTGCCATCAGATAATGAGTCATAACATCATGTCGTTCATAAATCATTTCGGCAATTTCCCTGCCGGAATCCGTAAGATAAATAAATCCGGCATCCGTCACGGTAATATGCCCTTTTTCTCTCAGATTCTTCATGGCAACACTGACACTGGATTTCTTAAAATCCATTTCCGTGGCGATATCGACAGAACGCACTACCGGAAGTTTTTTCGCCAGCATGAGAATGGTTTCCAAATAGTCCTCCGCTGATTCATTGTATTTTTTTTTCATAAGACTCCCCCACATGTTTTTTATAGTAGTATACCATTATTTTTACTGCGAATCAAATCATATTTCCGGGAAGAACCCGCCTCGTCATATCCCGTCAAAGCTGCAAAAGATGAAAACTGCGCTGCCCGGTTGTAAAGCGACATACGCGGGTGGCTCCTCGGTTCCGGATGCGGCAGCCCGATTATATCATCATAACAATTTTCATTATGCTTTGTGTCCGCCAATTTGCTCATTCCTTTCTCTTGCCGTTGCACCTTCCTGTAAATTCATTCCTTTAAGAATTGCATTTTTACCATATTTCTTTCGTATATCAATCATTGCCTTCTGCATATTTTTTTCCCGATTCATGGCAGTTTCTTCTTCTTCGCGGATTTTTCTTCTTTCCTCATAATCCGTGAACAAACTCAACTGCTCATATTTACCGGTATCTTCTAATGAAGTTTCAGGTACAAGTCTGTTCGCACAAATGGTAATCCTTCTTATGGAAAGATTTCTGTCGACAATTCTGTCGTAAAGCTCCATCATCGCATTGGTTATCCTCCGGGTAGAGGATGTTTTTTCCTGCAGATTCTGAGTCCCGTGTGCATGTTTGGGAACCTTTCTTCCATAACGGTCCGTCGTTACTAAACCGGCATACTTTTGCCCCTGCCGCAGATTCGTAAGATTTTCTACATCATACCCGACTGTCAATACAATCTGATCCGTCACAAGTTTTTTCTCTACTAAATCAAGTACCATGGAATCCGTCATTTCTTTCGTTATCAGCTTTGCCTTTTCAAAATTATAAGGGCAATGCAAAACCTGTCCTGAACTAACACTGTTTGTGGCAGGTTTGTACGCCTTTACCTGTTCCATTGTACACGGCTCATATCCCCATGCATGATCAATAAGAAGCTCTGCATTCACACCAAACAGTCTGTACAAAAATTCTTCATTATAATAATCTGTTTCTTTCCCGATGGAGCATCTCGCAATATCCCCCATCGTATACAGACCATTCTCCTCGAGTTTCCCTGCATATCCTTTCCCTACTCTCCAGAAGTCCGTAAGCGGCCGGTGTCCCCACAAAAGCTTTCGATATGACATCTCATCCAATTGCGCTATCCGCACACCGTCTTTATCGGGTTCCATATGTTTGGCAACTATATCCATTGCAATCTTGCACAGATACATATTGGTTCCAATCCCTGCCGTTGCCGTAATTCCCGTCACCCTCAAAACTTCCCGTATCATCGTCATCGCAAGTTCTCTCGGTGTCATTTCATAATAAGACAGATAATTCGTAACATCCATAAATACTTCATCAACAGAATATATGTGGATATCTTCCGGTGCTATATATTTCAAATAAATACTGTAAATATCCGTACTGTACTTCATGTAAAGCCCCATACGCGGAGGTGCAACAATGTAATCTGCTTCCAATGCCGGATTGTTCTTCAATTTATCATAATCATCCGATTTTTCCGTAAATTTATTATCAGGCGCCTTACGCCGTCGTTCACGATTCACTTCTTTTACCTTCTGAATCACTTCAAAAAGCCTTGCTCTCCCCGGAATTCCGTATGACTTTAACGCCGGTGATACGGCAAGGCAAATTGTCTTTTCCGTTCTGCTTTTATCGGCAACCACAAGATTTGTCGTCAGCGGATCACGATGCCGCTCCCTGCACTCTACGGAAGCATAGAATGACTTGAGATCAATCGCAATATAACTTCTGTTTTCAGACATCACGCTCTCCCTCCACACATGACGTAAACAGTTACTTTCTATAAAATATTACCTGAATTATATGAAATTACACGGAGCATGTCAATGTTGTCATATTTTATCAATGCAACTGATAAAATTTTATCATTTTCAAATCTTCATTTCTATGATATGATGATACAACCTGTTGAGAATTCCACCTTGGGTAAAGTATCAACAAGCCACAAAACGATTGGAGGAAGCAACATGAATCATTATGACAAATATGAAAAAGCATATTTTATGCCGCCGGAATGCACCTACGACTGGGTAAAAAAAGATGCCATTGATAAGGCGCCCATCTGGTGTTCCGTTGATTTGCGCGATGGAAATCAGGCATTAATTGAACCTATGAGTTTAGATGAGAAACTGGAATTTTTTCAAATGCTGGTCGATATCGGTTTTAAGGAAATAGAAGTCGGCTTCCCGGCCGCTTCGGAAACGGAGTACGATTTTATGCGTGCTCTGATTGAACGCAATATGATTCCGCAGGATGTCACTGTGCAGGTACTGACTCAGGCACGCGAACATATTATTAAAAAAACATTCGAAGCGGTTAAGGGAGCCCCCCATGCGGTAATCCACCTTTACAACTCAACTTCCGTTGCACAGCGGGAACAGGTATTTAAAAAAAGCAGGGAAGAAATCAAACAAATTGCCATTGACGGCGCAATTCTGTTGAAAAAGCTGGCAGACGAGACAGACGGCAGCTTTTCTTTCCAGTACAGTCCGGAAAGTTTTCCCGGAACGGAAGTCGATTATGCAGTTGATGTGTGTAATGCCGTTTTGGATATATGGCAGCCAAACCCGGATAACAAAGCAATCATTAACATACCGGCCACAGTGGAAAATGCCATGCCTCACGTATTTGCCACACAGGTGGAATACATTCACAAGCATTTAAAATATCGCGATGCCGTCACCCTTTGCCTGCACCCGCATAACGACCGCGGTTGCGGTGTTGCTACGGCTGAACTTGGAATCCTGGCCGGCGCAGAGCGAATCGAAGGAACTTTATTTGGCAATGGCGAACGCACCGGCAATGTTGACATCGTCACATTAGCCATGAACATGTTCACTCACGGCGTTGACCCGGAGCTGGATTTTTCCAACATGCCAAAAATTCGTGAAAATTACGAACGTTTTACCCGCATGCATGTTTATGAACGCCAGCCATACGCCGGTGATTTGGTATTTACCGCATTCTCCGGCTCCCACCAGGATGCCATCGCCAAGGGAATGCAATGGCGTGAGGACAATAATCTGAAAATATGGAGCGTTCCTTATCTTCCCGTTGATCCTAAAGATGTCGGACGCACCTACGACGGTGATGTTATCCGAATCAACAGCCAGTCCGGCAAAGGCGGTGTAAATTACATTCTGAAACAAAACTTCGGTATATCCATGCCCGATGCCATGCGCGAAGAAGTCGGTTATCTGATGAAACACGTATCCGATGAAGAGCACAAAGAATTATCACCACAATGGGTATACGAAATTTTTGAAGACAACTACATCACACCAACGCCTTATTTTCAGATTACAGAATGTCACTTCAAACAGATTGACGGTATTATGGCAGAAGCAACGATTACCTGCGGTGACAGAAAAACCATCGTTGACGCAAACGGAAACGGACGTCTGGACGCTGTCAGCAATACAATCAAACAGTTTTTCGGCATCAGTTATCAGCTGTCAGCCTATGAAGAACACGCGCTTACGCAGGGATCCTCATCAAAAGCCATAGCCTATGTCAGCATCACCTGTCAGGGTGAAGTTTATTGGGGTGTGGGCATTGACGAAGACATCATTAAAGCATCCATTCACGCTTTATGTGTATGCGTAAATAAATTGCCGGACGTCAAAAAAAATGAATCCGTAAAAGATGAAAGACTGATGAGCATGATTAACTTCATGCAGGCCAATTACCAGACGGTAACGCTGGAAGACATGGCAGAACAGTTCCATCTCAGTGCTGCCTATATCAGCAGATTCATTCACAGCAAATCCGGAAAAACATTTGTAGAACAGATTACGGGCATCCGTATGAAACGGGCACGCACCCTACTGAAAAACGGCAATATGACCGTAGCTAACATTGCTTCAGCAGTGGGTTACCCGAATGTTGAACATTTTAACCGCACATTTAAGAAATTATACCATCTTACGCCGATTGAGTATCGAAACGAAAGCACCAAATAATTGTTACACAGGCTGCAGACACCTGCGTAAATACTGTTGGTGTTTTATGGAAAAGTGCGTTATAATATTTACAAACATTTACATTTTAAGGGGGTTTACATTTTATGGAATACGATGAAAAATATTTTAAAGCCAGTGCGAACAAGAAGGCTTTACTGATTTGGATTCTCATTGGTTCCGTTCTCACCATTGCATATCTCGTTGAATGGTTTAAGGGAACGCGAAGCACACCTTATACGATTGTTTTTAGTATAATCTGTTGGGGACCGGTCATCGCAACACTTATTCTTGTTAAATTGAAAAGCTGGGAATTATCCGTCTGTAAGCACATTATAGCTACCGGCTACCTTGTATTTTATTTCTATGTGACATTTACGGCGTATGATCACATCACATTTGCCTACATATTCCCTGTAGTCAGCATGCTCATGCTTTATAAAGACCGTGGTTTGATGTTGCGTTGTGGCGTTGCCAATGTCCTTATCGTATGTATTTCTCTTGTCAAGGACATTATGACTGCCGGACTTTTACACGAAGATGTCGTTTCATACGAAATTCAGTTCGGTTGCGTCATTCTTGCCTATATCGGATACACAAAGGCGATTAATCACCTCGCACAATCCGACGGTGCCATGCTCGCTGCCGTTAATGCAAATTTAGATCGTGTGGTACACAGCATTGAGAAGGTCAAAACAGCAAGTAACACAGTCGTAGACGGTGTCAATGTAGTCCGCGAACTTGCAGACGAGAATCAGGACAGTGCAAATGATGTCGTTAAAAACATGAATTCGCTTATTTCTAACAATGCCATTCTTCACGAGCATACGAATTCGTCCATACAGGCAACGGACAAAATTCAGGAACAGGTAATTAACGTCGCCTCTCTGATTCAGGAGATGGTACAGTTGATGGAGCAGTCCGTGGAAAATGCCAAGAACAGTTCCAAACAGCTGGCAGAAGTCGTTACCTGCACGAATGAAATGGCAGACTTGTCTTCCGAGGTTGAAAACAATTTGAAAGAATTTACCAATGAATTCGGAATGGTAAAACAGGAAACAGGAACGATTGAAGAAATTTCCTCGCAAACCAATTTGCTCGCATTAAATGCTTCCATCGAAGCAGCCAGAGCCGGTGAAGCAGGAAAGGGATTTGCAGTAGTTGCTGATGATATCCGTCAATTGAGTGAGGGAACGCAAATCTCCTCCGGCAGCATCCGTGAAGCGCTTCTCAAACTGGAGCAGACAAGTGACCGGATGACGGAATCCATCACCAAGACATTGAAACTTATTTCCACCACACTGGAAAATGTTATTATTGTAAATGAAAGCGTAAACTCTATCACGGATGACTCCATTAAACTTGGCGATAATATCCGCGTCGTTAATGATGCAATTTCTGAAGTGGAAGACTCCAACCGGAACATGGTCGAGAATATGCAGCAGTTTAGCGATATTATGGAAATGATGACGGCAAGCATTTCCGTCGCAGATGAAACTGCAAAAGTCATGAGAAGTAAATATGACGAAACTTCTTCCAACGTCATTCAAATCGAAAGTGTTGTAGGAACTTTGATTGAAGACCTTGGCAGCGGCGGATTCATGGGCAAAGAAGATTTGCAGCCCGGCATGTTCCTCAGCGTATATAAAGAGGGGCAGAAGCCGGCAAAAGAATACAAAGGCACGATTTCATCCATTGACAAAGATGGCAATATGCTGACAGATAAACTCGTCTGCGAGAAAGAAGAGCTTGACTACAACAGGAAACAAATCTATAACTTACAGATTATTGTTAACAATAGCGTATATTACTGGCACGATATTTCCCTTACCCTTAAAAATGGTAAATATCTCATTTCCGTATCCGGAAATCCGAAGGTGGTAAACAGAAGAAAATATCCTCGTATGCCATTATCTGTTCCATGTGACATTACACTGAACAATACGCAGCGCACTTATCCCGGTAAAATGCTGAACATCAGCGCCGGCGGTTATGCAATTGTAACATCAGAAAAAGAAATACTTAATACCAAAAACACTCTCATTTCCGTCCAGACCAAAGAATTTGAGTTATTAGAAAACACTCCGCTGCGAGGATACGTTATCCGCATTACTGATAATGACGGTATGTACATTGTCGGCTGCCGCATGCTGGAAGATAACCGACACATTCAGGAATATGTCAGCAAGAATTATCACGGTGATTGATTTCACTGACAGGAACTTAAGAGAGTTGTATCACTAAGAAAATTTCAGACAAAAAAAAACTGCAATTGACTCGAAGGGAGAGTTATTTGCAGTTTCTTTTTTTCCAGGTAAGTTTTTCTATATATCCAATCTATTTTTCTCTCCAATTTACAAATAATATTGTGATTGCAATGTAAATAGTTCCGAATATTTTCCTTTCTTTTCCATCAGTTCCTCGTGTTTTCCCACTTCCACCAGTGTTCCATTATCAAAAACAAACACTTTATCACAGAATTTTGTACTTGCCAATCTATGAGATACAAATATAGCACTTCGTCCCTCGGAAATCTCGTGGAATCTTTGATACATCTCATATTCGGCCTTTGGATCTAAAGCAGCTGTCGGCTCATCCAAAATTACAAACGGTGCCTGTTTGGTAATTGCCCTTGCCAAAGCAATTTTTTGTCCTTCTCCACCGGATGGCT
>CAZGDT010000076.1:0-7080 GCA_964524245.1 uncultured Eubacterium sp.
AAAAATGCATTGAACGAAATCAATATATTGAAATAATGATAAATCAAAGATGGATTGAGGGGAGAGAAGAGTATTTAACGCTGGATCATTATCATCAAAATCTAATTTATGGATATAGTGATGCAAAAAAGATTTTTTATCTTTTGGGTTATTCAAATAGAGGAAAAATTAAAAAACAGGAAATACGATATTGTGATATGGAAAGGAGCATAAAAGAATTCGAGAATAATCTGCTCATAATTCAATATCATCAAGATGCATATTTCTATGAATTTGATTCGAGTTACGTACATCTCATGCTGGAAGAATATTTAATGGGTATTAATAGCAAGGTTCATATGCAGCATTTGCTCCCGGTGGACGAACGCGTTTACGGTTTGAATGTTTATACAGAACTTGCAAAAGAGGAAGGGATCAGACTTATGATTTCTGACCGAAGAATTGCACATGTGCTGTGGGAACATAAAAGAATTATGCTCAAAAGAATTGAATATATGGGATACCAGGAGATGTTATCAAAAGAATGCAAAGAAAAACTGTCAGGTTGCTTTTTGCAGGTGGAAAAGATTGTGTATGACATGAAGAATATGTTATTAAAATATCAAATGTGTCCCGAGAAAACAGACTATGGAACAATTCGAAAAATGCTCAATGAGATACAATCTTTGGAAGAAGAGGGCATCTCTGCCTGGTTGAAGGACTGGAAGGAAGGATGAGAAATGACATTAAAAGAGGAAATTGTGATGTGCCTGTCTCGTGTGTTAAAACGAGATATTATAACGGAGGATTACAACAAGGACCCGGTGAATGAATTCGATATGGATTCTATCCTAATTATGGAGTTTGTAATAGAAATTGAGGAAAAGTTTCATATCACCTTCTCGGACTTCTCAGCTTTATCCGAACATATGGATAGTTTGGATGATATAATTGAATATTTTGCTGATTTAATTGAACGGACGGAGTGATAATAATGAAAAGAAATTGTTTTTCAATTGCCCGATACGCTTATGAAAATGTTCCGTTTTATAAACGGATTTTGATTGACAAGGGGATTTCGGCTGAAGAGTTATTTTGTGAGAAAGAGGGGTGGAATCAGCTGCCCATTATTGAAAAAAAAGATGTTGCTGAACATAATTCTGCGATGATTTCGGAGGATTTTTTGGGATTATATGCAAGAGATAAATTGATTTCCTCACACACCTCCGGAACTTCCGGAAGTCAGGTAGATGTTTATTGGGAGAGAGGAGATTATTGCAAATCTCTTCTTGCATTGTGGGCAGAAAGATGGCATCAGGCAGGTATTCATCCGAGAGACCGGGTTTGTTATTTTAATACAATGTTGGAAAATGAGACTCTCTTCCAATATAAAAAAAACTCTTTGATAATATCAAAAAAGGGATTATCGTATGAAAAGCTGGTAGGGGTGATGGATGAGATTGTCCGATTTCGCCCCAAATGGCTTCTCCTTCATCCGACAATTGCATTATTAATTTGTGAGATAATGGAACAGGAACACATTCATATTCCGTCGATTTCGTATATCGAATTAACCGGTGAAATGATTATTCCGTCCCTGATTAAACGATTGAAAAATTGCTTCCAATGTGTTGTTAAGGCCCATTATGGAACAATGGAGGTAAATACAATCGGGTACGAATTTTCGCAGGAGAAGTATGCGCTGTTTGAGAATTCTACATATGTTGAGATTTTGGATGAGAACGGGAACGTATTGCCTGACAGGAAAAACGGGTATATTTATGTGACGTCGTTACATAATCGTGCCATGCCTTTTGTGCGTTACGGTGTTGGGGATATGGGTTTTATTGAAAAGTATACGACGGAGAGTGGAGAAATAAGGTTGCTGACTCTTTCGTGTGCAAAAAGGGGGGAACATATTTTATTTTTGGACGGGGCGCGAATAAGTGCAGATGTGTTGTTGGAGCCGGTTTCGTTTTTGTCTGGCATGGGCGAGAAAATAGTTTATCAAATAATAGCTAAACAAGTATCTCAGAAAGAGATTCAAATTACATTTGTGATAGATAATGAAATTGATCGGCAGGAGTTTATTAATTTTTATTTGCAGAATCTTCCTTCCGAATTGTTACAGAGTTTTAATTTTATGTTTTATTTCAAAGATAGAGTGCAGAATCCTGATAATACAGGGAAAGTCGGATGGTATACTCCCTTTATGTAAGGATTATATTACAGATGTCTACCCGGAGCTTGCGTCCGGTTGACAACCGTAAAACTTCTCGTTATAATTGAAAAAAATGAACTTACAGGAGGTATTTTATAATGAGTATTCAGATTCAAAAGGTAACAGACGCAAGTTTTAGGAAATATGGACGTGTTCTTTCCGGCGAATACGATGTAACGGAATTGATGGCTGCGATGGAGAAGACGGAATGTCCGGACGACGCCGTCATTTATATTCCATCAGATAAGGAAATTGAAAAACTGCCGATTATGAAAACATTTACAGACAGCCTTTATGGTGGCCTTCCGATTCAAATCGGATATTGTAATGGGAATAATCATCTGTTGAATGCGGTCGAGTATCATCGTTCATCCGAAGTGAATGTGGCGTGTACCGATTTGATTCTTTTGATTGGGTGCGAACAGGATATTGAGGCGGATTTTACATATGATACCGGAAAAATAGAAGCATTCCTTGTGCCAAAAGGAACGGTTGTGGAAGTGTATGCAACGACGCTTCATTATGCACCGTGCAGCGTGGATGGAAATAATTTCCGCTGTGTTGTTGTTCTGCCAAAAGATACAAATCTGGAACTTGAGGTGAAACCGGAGAGCGCGAAAGAAGATAAGCTTTTAGTTGCCCGCAACAAATGGCTGATTGCCCATAAGGATGCCGGTATAGAAGGAGCTTTTAATGGTCTTAAAGGTGAGAACATAAGTGTGCAATAAGAAATAGAGTGAATCGAAAATTGAAAACAGACACTGTAAATTATAAAAGCGGGACTGTCACTCATGCGGCAATCCCGTTTTTTTCGAATTCAATTTTATTCTACCGTAACACTCTTTGCTAAGTTTCGCGGCTGATCTACATTGAGTCCTTTTTCTATGGACACATAGTAGGCTAAATATTGCAGAATAACCGTTGCAACAAAAGGTGCGAAGAGTGGTTCCGTATCCGGTAATACAATATGATAATCGCAGAGTGCTGCGTCAACCTGCGCGTCTGCACCGGTAATCAGGATAACTTGTGCGCCGCGGGAGCGCACTTCCTGTACGTTGGAAATGATTTTTGCATATACATCCGGCTGAGTTGCCAGTGCAATAACGGGAACATTGTCCGTAATGAGTGAAATCGTTCCGTGTTTTAATTCGCCGGCCGCATAAGCCTCTGAATGTATATAGCTGATTTCTTTCAATTTTAGCGAGCCTTCGCAGGAAAGTGCGTAGTCAAGACCGCGTCCCAAAAAGAAAATATCAGTAGCTTTTTCCAGGCGTTTAGCTATGCGCTCCGTTTGTGAATCATAGCCGAGCGCTTCTTCTACTTTGTGAATGGTATTCATCATGGAAGTCATATAATCGGCAGCTTCCTGTTCGCTGATTTTTTTTGTGACAAGAGCAAGACGGAAAGCAATCAGATACATAACTGCGACCTGTACACTGTACGCCTTTGTGCTTGCTACGGCGATTTCCGGACCGGCATGTGTGTAGAGGACATAGTCGCTTTCGCGTGCGATGGAGGAGCCTTTAACATTGACAACGGACAGTGTCTTGGCACCGTGCTCCTTCGCCAGACGAAGTGCTGCCAGCGTGTCTGCTGTTTCGCCGGATTGGGATACCGTGATTAAGAGTGTTTTGTTATCAATAATCGGATTTTGGTAACGGAATTCCGATGCGATGTCAACAGTTACCGGAATACGACATAAACGCTCAATCATATTTTTTCCCATAAGTCCGGAATGCATGGCAGTTCCGCAGGCAGTGATGACGATGCGGTTTATATTTTCAAAGATATCGTCTCCGATGTTGTCGGCGGAAAAATCAGGAAGACCATTTACCATGCGGGGACGGATTGTGTTTGTGAGTGCCTCCGGCTGTTCATGAATCTCTTTCATCATGAAGTAATCGTAGCCGCCTTTTTTGGCAGAAGCCATATCCCAACTGATATGATGAATCGTAGGACCGTAAATTTCGCCGTTTTCATTTTTTACAATGATTTCGTCTTTTGTCAGTTTGGCGATGTGGCCTTCTTTTAAGACAAAGTAGTGTTTGGTATAACTTACAAGGGCAACCATGTCGGAAGCGATGATGGAACCGCTGTCCGTGTGCGCGGCTACCAGGGGGCTTCCGTTTCTTACTGCATAAATTGTCTCCGGAATATCGGAGAACATAATGCAGAATCCATAGGCACCTTCCAGGTGGGTAATTGCTTTTTTTATGGCGGCTTCCGGATCACCCTGATAGCAGTCATTGATAACCATGGCGGCAATTTCCGTATCTGTCTGGGAAACCGGTTCCTGTCCCTTGGAAGCTAATTCCTCCTGCAATTGTTTATAATTTTCAATGATGCCGTTATGAATCAATGTTACTTTTCCCGCTGTATGAGGATGGGAATTTGTGTCAGAGACACCGCCGTGTGTTGCCCAGCGGGTATGACCGATTCCGCAGGTCGCAGTATCTTTGGAAGCTTCAGTCTCCACCTTTTCCCTGAGTTTGGAAACTTTTCCGATGGTTTTGATTGTTTTTATTCCGTTTGTCTGACAATAAGCAATTCCGGCACTGTCATAGCCCCGGTACTCCAATGTCTGAAGTCCTTTTAATAATGCTTTTTTTGCATCATCAAGACCTACATATCCTATAATTCCACACATAATAATCTCCTTCAAAAAATAAGTTCTTTTCTAGAAAAAATGGTATCATTTCTTGCGGATAATGTCAAGAAAACAGTCGGTGTACGGTGTTTTTTACATGGTTTCCAGCACTTCTCTTATTTCCGGTTCGGAAACTTCTCTTGCATATGTTTCATCACCGAAGGACATTACATCTCCGATTCCCTTTTGGAAAACGAAACGAAGTCTGCCACCCCGTACTTTTTTATCCGTATACAGTTTTGTTATAAGCGCTTCGCGATTGATGTAGGAGGGGATTGCCGTTGGCAGTCCGGCCTTCTCCAAAAGTGCAATGACCCGGTTGCATTCGCTGTTTGTCAGATAACCGCACCGGCAGCCGAGTTTCACCTGAGCAGTCATACCGATGGCTAATGCTTCTCCGTGCAGTAACCTGTATTCACTTACCGTTTCAATGGCGCGTCCTACCGTATGGCCGAGATTCAAAATCTCGCGAAGATTGTTTTCTTTTTCGTCTTTCATGACCACTTTGTATTTAACGGCGCAGTTTCGCTCTGAAATGAAAGTGCAAGCGTCCTTGCTGCAGGAAAGAATGTCATTTGTATGTTTTTCCAGATATTCAAACAATTCCGAATCGGCGAGACACGCATGTTTTATCGTTTCTGCCAGACCGTTTACGAGGTGTCTGTGGGGAAGCGTATTCCATGCCTGAATGTCCACGTATACTTTAAGCGGCTGATAAATCAAACCGATGAGATTGGTGGCAAGATCCGTATCCACGGCGGTTTTTCCTCCTATGGAAGCATCGGCGGCAGACAAAAGCGTGGTTGCATAATTAATAAAAGGGACGCCCCGCCCGAACGTGCCGGCCAAAAAACCTGCTAAATCCGTCACAACCCCACCGCCCACGGCGATGACGCAGCAGTCGCGCCGGTATCCTTTTGTCAGCATCGCATCTTCCAGCATTTCTTTTGTTTTTCTTGTTTTGCTTTTCTCACCGGCAGGAAAAACAAATAAATCACCGGAATATCCGGCTTTTTTTAATGCTTCTAAGATGGGAAGTCCATATAATGGTTCGACCTGAGAATCCGTGATGACAGCGAATTTTTTACGGTTTCCCGTCAGTCCGTTTTTTATATCTTCTATCATGCAATCGATGAGTCTGTTACCGATTTGTACATCGTAGGAAGGATCAACAACTTGTTTTAGGTCAACATGAAAGCTACGCATAATCTGTCCTCTCTTTCTTATTGATTCGTTTTTTTGGTTTTAAGTATACCGTAACTCCATATTTTGTGCAACTGCTTGCGGGAAAGACGGTTGGATCTGTGTCGTAAATGCAACATTTGCATATATATATAGGTAAGACCTGTTGCTGCGGGGGCGGGAAATGAAGAAATCCGTTTATATTATTTGTCTATGCGTGTTAAGCGTATTGGTGTTTTCAGAATGGCAAAGAGTTTGGGATGGTTCGGAAACCGTAACGGTTTTTAATCCGTCACAAAATCAAAAGGACGCAGTTGGACGTGAGAATAAAGTTGCATATCTTACATTTGATGACGGACCAAGCAGAAACACCGAAAAAATATTAAAAATTTTGAAAGAGAAAAAAGCTGTGGCGACTTTTTTCCTGATTGGAAATGAGATAACGGCAGAAAGAGAAAAAATCATAAAGAAAGCCGTTGAAGGGAAGAATGCCATTGGCGTACACACTTATTGTCATGAAAAAGACGTGATTTACTGTGATGCACAATGTTTTATGGAAGATTTTGAACAGGCTTCTGCCGTGATAAAAAAGATAACGGGAGTTGCTCCAATGCTGCATCGGTTTCCGTGGGGAAGCAATAACGGGTATGTGAGTTCCTACGTGGATGAACTGCATGAAAAATTAAAGACAAGAGGAGTCAAGAGTTTTGATTGGAATGTATCGGGGGAAGATTCCGTGGGGAGAAACATACCGTCCAATACAATTTTTAAGAATGTTAAAAAAGATCTTGATAAGTACCGTACGCCTATTATTCTTCTGCATGATTCAGCAGCGGTGCATACTACGGTGGAAGCACTTCCGGAGATTATTGATTATATTCAGGAGAAAGGCTACACTTTTGATACATTGGAAAACCGGGAAGAATATTTGTTTCCGGCGAGCTGGAGATAGACAGGACAGAGATGATTCTTGCAATCAGGATAGGCGTGTGTTACAATCCCGTCTTTGACACTTGTCAAACTATAAAACGGCCACACCCCCTATAAACAA
>CAZGDT010000077.1:0-7021 GCA_964524245.1 uncultured Eubacterium sp.
CACCGATATTTTTTGTATTATCCATAAAATATCGGATTCCGAATTTATCCATTTCAGACGCAAGCATCTGCTCATAGACATCGGGCTTCGCTGTCACGACAGCAATATTTTCATAGCAGTATCCTTTTTCTTTTACGAAATAATAAATACGTCGTGCAACATAAGCCGCTTCATCCATTTCTCTGTGACACAACGTAATTTCCACATTCTTCGGAATGCTTTCCCACGGTTTTGCCCCATATACGAATAGATTTTTTTCCAAAAAACTCAATTCTTCGTTTTTCGCTGTTCTAAAGGGGATTTTTTGTTCTCCCATTCCCGCAAATACCGCCTCTTTTACCTCTACACCGCGTTCATTTGCCAATTTGCTCAACCGGGTAATGGTATCTGTGCTGATTGAAAAAATATTGCTTCTCCTGCCGGTACGATCCGTCGTTACGGTAACAAATACATCACGGCAATGTTTTAAAAGCTCGGAAAGGAGTTCATACTGCGTCGGTGTAAATCCGGTAAAACCATCAAGACAGACAACACTGTCTTTCACACCGTCCAGTACGCCAACTACCCGTGTCAGTTGCGGCACAAGTTCCTCCGCCATCATATAAGTATCTCCCATTTTTTCCTGAAAAGAATGATAAATAAGACGGATATCCTGCAGCTTCATCCCCATCAGGCTATCCTTCCCTACCTTCTCCGTCATTTTTTCAAGATCCTCTTCCGACACGGCATACTGTGTCAATTCACACAGGAACGACTTACATTCGTCAAGAAATCCTGCTCCCTGTTGCCCCCGGCGAAAATATTGAAGATTCTTTTTCTGCTCCGTAAATACTTTTCGGAGAATCATTATTTTCCCTTCATCTTCCAACACGGTACGACGCAGTGCAGGAACTTCCTCAAAAGCACGATAAGCCATTCTCTGAAAACTAAGTACGTCAATATTGAGAATCCCTTTCCCCTCGCTCATTTCTACTAATGTTCTCTGAGTTTCCAAAGTAAACTGGTCCGGCACCAGTACCATATAATTGGTGTGAGGATGACGTGCAGCTTCTTCCCGGATTTTCTGAAATAAATAAGTACTTTTTCCGCTTCCCGAAGCGCCCAGAATAAAATGCAGTGCCATTATTTCCGCTCCTCTCAAAAAGTAATGCATAGCTGAACATTTCCGCTCATATATTATCAGTAAGCACAACCTACCACGAATCCCAAAGGAGGCTCTCCATGGCGAAAACTAAAATCGTTGTGATTCAAATGAAAGAACTAATATATACCGCAATCTTTGCAGGTCTCGGCATCCTGCTTATTGTATTACTCATTATCATGTTCCTGCCCTCCGGCTCTCAGTCGGAAAAGACGGGAAAGAACACCGCCGGCACCTACACACCGGGTATCTACACTTCGCAAATAGCACTTGGAGATACCACGCTAAATCTGGAAATTGCCGTTGACGCCGATCAGATTAAAAGCGTTGCTCTTGTCAATATGGAGGAGTCCGTCACTACGATGTATCCTCTTGTAAAGCCCTCATTGGAAGCAATCGAAAAGGAATTAATAGCAGGCACATCTCTCGATGACATTCCTCTTTCTGAAAAAAGCAAATATACTGAATCTTTGTTAATCGACGGCATCCGAACCGCTCTTGAAAAAGCGGCTGTGAATTCTGTCTAATGCTTCCTGCCAGAGTGTCGCATCCGCGTCACTCGGCATCCGTAAATCTCCCCTTGGAGAGACCGATACCGTTCCTACCTTCGGACCATCCGGCAGACAGGAGCGTTTGAACTGCTGTCCAAAAAAACGCCGATAAAATACGTACAGCCATTTCCATATCGTCTCTTTGTCATATTCTTCCCCAAATGCATAAACCGCCAGGCGAAATATTTTTTCAGGTTCATATCCCAAACGAAGCACATAATAAAGGAAAAAATCATGCAGTTCATAAGGCCCTACCAAATCTTCCGTTTTCTGCACAATTTCCCCGTCTTTTGGCGGAAGAAGCTCCGGACTTACCGGCGTATCCAATATATCATATAAAGTATCTTTTAAGCCTGCATTTTGACAGGTGTCCGCGTAAAACTTCACCAGATAGCGAACCAGCGTCTTCGGCACGGAAGCATTTACACCATACATCGACATATGGTCACCATTGTATGTGGCCCATCCCAATGCCAGCTCGGACATGTCTCCGGTTCCGATAACCATCCCTGCAATGTCATTCGCAACATCCATCAAAACCTGCATGCGCTCCCGCGCCTGCCCGTTTTCATAAGTAACATCATGTTTTTGTATATCATGTCCGATGTCCTTAAAGTGCTGACGCACGGACTGTTCTATCCTGATTTCCCGCAATGTGGTTCCCAGTTCTTCTGCCAGTTTCACTGCATTGTTATAGGTTCGGTCTGTCGTGCCAAAGCATGGCATTGTCACACAGATAATTCCTTTTTTTGAAAGTTCTAACTGCTCAAAAGCACGCACGGTTACGAGTAATGCAAGCGTTGAATCCAATCCGCCGGATAATCCGATAACCGCTTTCGTACATCCGGTATGACGCAGCCGTTTCATAAGTCCATACGACTGTATGTTCAGAATCTCTTCGCATCTTTCTTCCCGATTTCCTTTGTCTGTGGGAACAAAAGGCATTTTTTCGATGAGTCGCGTCAACTTGGTTTCATCCTGCATGGGCAGCTGAAAGCGGATGACACGTGCACCGATTTCGCCATCCGGCAAACTGAGGAACGTCGACATCCTTCTCCTTTCGTTATGAAGCCGCCCCAAATCAATCTCTGTTATTAGGTCTTTGCTTTTCGCAAACGGTCTGCTTTCTTTCAATATTGTACCATTTTCTGCAATCAGATTATGCCCGGCAAATACCATGTCCGTTGTCGACTCTCCCTCGCCGGCATCAGCATATAAATACGCAGACAATGTTCTCGCTGACTGGTTTTTTACTAATTCTCTGCGATAATGCGCTTTTCCGGTCAATTCATCACTCGCAGACAGATTTATCAAAATGTGAGCCCCTTCCATGGCAAGTTCCGCTGAGGGCGGTGCCGGTGTCCACAAATCTTCGCATATCTCAATTCCAAATGTGAAATTGGTATATTTATCATGACGAAACAGAAGTCTCTCCCCAAACGGAACAGTCATCCCCCACGAAAAAGTATGTTCCCTGACTTCCTTAAACCCGGAAGAAAATTGTCTTGCCTCATAAAATTCACTGTAATTCGGGATGTGCATTTTTGGCACCAGCCCCAGAATTTCACCACGACACACGACCGCCGCAACATTGTAAAGACGTCCTTCATGATCAAGCGGTAATCCTAAAATGCTCACAAGATTCAATTCTTTTGTTTCACGGCAATACGACCAAAGTGCCGTTTCCGCTCCTTTGATTAATGTATCCTGCAAAAAAAGGTCGCCACAGGTATATCCCGTCAGGGAAAATTCCGGAAATACCACTAGTGCCGCCTCTTTCTCTGCCATTTTTTTGGCTTTCATAACCATTTGGTTTTTATTCCATTCGCAGTCTGCCACTTTAAGCTCTGGCGTGGACACCGCTGCTTTCAAAAATCCGTCTCTCATACTCCATCCTTTCCTTTCGCCGTGCACTTCGCGAACGATGTTCGCTCAGTCACGGGCTTCGCCCTATGACAATTTGGAAATAGATTTTCTCATGTGTATACACAAGAAAATCTATTTCCAATTGTCGCACGGCTCATGGCTTACGTGCAAAAGGGCAGCGTTAGCGCTGCCCTACTCTTTCGTGTAACCCCGAAATGCCGGCTTCTGATTTTTGACTCCTAGCTGGCGCTAGGTGGGCAACCGCATGTAGTTTTCTGTCTTCCGTTGCTATGTCACCATAATACCTCTCGGCAGTGACGGCCCGACATCCAACTACAGATATAAGAATCCCGTTTAAAGTATTGTAGGTTCAAAAATTCAGAAGGTATCGAACACTCCAGGAAACACATTTATCTCGTTATCATCAGTATACTCAATTTTATTGAATATAGCAAGAAATTTTTTGCTTTCCTCAGTTGACAATCTTTGCCATACTTCCTATACTGATAAAAAAAGAAAGAAGGAATTCCAATGAAATCATCTTCCGAACGTGAATCCGGCTCCTACACACGTGCAGCACTGGTTTGTTTTGTCTGCATTATAGCCTGTCTTGTCCTTGACGTAAAAAAATACATACGTTATGGTTTTTCTCTCGACTGGGACTTTGCCCTCTCTATCGTCCTGTATCTTATTTTGATTTTTTTAGGTGTCCGGGCATTTCGAAAAGGCAGGAAAGGAAAATAAAACAATGGAAAAATGCATTCAAAAATTCGGTTTATTAGGCATTGTCAGCCTGTTGTCCTATACGGCAGCGGTAGTTTTTTCTCCGCTTTCTTATCCCGGATACAATTGGATGTCACAGGCTGTGAGTGATTTGAGCGCAGACAACGCGCCTTCAAAAATGTTGTGGGAACAATTATCATCGCTCTACGGCGTGTGTGGGATGATTTCGATTATGATGGTCTGTGTGTTTATTCAGACCAAATTGAACAAAACAATCCGTATTGGCATTTATCTCTTTGCCCTAATGAATTGGATATCAAATGTAGGCTATTCCATGTTCCCATTATCGGGCGGCGAGGAAACATTTCAGGATATTATGCACGTTTATGTGGTAACTGTTCTTGTTGTTGTACTTTCGATTGCTTCACTCGTTGCAATTATGATTGGCGGATACCGGGATAAAAGATATCGTTCACTGGCAACGTGGGCGACAGCATCACTGCTTCTGATGTTTGCGGGCGCAATCGGAACAAACGTTGTTCCAAAAGAATTTTTCGGTGTTTTCGAACGTTTCAGCGTGTTCGCCGCTACGGGGTTCAATGCCGTATTAGGAATTTATCTGTTTTTCGGTTTTGGAGAAAATACATAGAAACTATTTCCACTTTATTAATCCAGATTTTCTTCTCCCCATTTGGAAATTTCAAAAAATATCGGAAGCAGCGCTTTTCCTTTCTTTGTCAGGGAATATTCTACATGTGGCGGAATTTCATTATACTGTTCTCTATGAATAATGCCTATTTTTTCTAAGTCCCGCAAAGTATTGGTAAGCATCGTGTTTGTTATATGTGGATATGCTTTCTTTAACTCTCCAAAACGCATGGACTTATGTTTACATAATTCATAAATAATATGTGTTCTCCATTTTCCGCTAAGCAGTTCAAGCGTTCTATGCACCGGACAATCTTCTTTTATCGTACCGGTTTTAATTTTTTCTAAATATTCTTCTGCCGTTATCTCTTTTTTCATAACGCCTCCGGTATGCCAAAACGTACTATGTACATTTATTCTTCGTACTTGCTCTCTCTTTTTGTATATAGTATACTTTTTGTACCACTAAAATTCAAGGAGATTATTTTATGAAAACAGCAATTATTTATTATTCAAAACACCACGAAAACACAAAACAGTTACTCGATGCCATCAAAGAGGCATCTTCTGATGACATCACACTCATTGATGTTACGGCAGTCTCCTCTGCTAATCTTAGTGAATATAATATGATTGGTTTCGCCTCCGGTATATACTATTCCAAATTTCACAAAAAAGTTTTGGAATTTGCAAAAAACAACACTCCTGCCAGAAAAGATGTTTTTCTCATCTATACCTTTGGTGCAGAAAAAAAGGGCTACACAAGAGCCATCCGTGAAATATTGTCTAATGCAAACGCTCACATACTCGGTGAATATGGATGCTATGGTTTTAACACGTTTGGCCCATTTAAATTAATCGGCGGAATTGCAAAAAACCACCCCAATGAAGAAGAACTTGAAAATGCGATTTCTTTTTATAATGAACTGCGTAAATAACGTTTTCCTTTAATTAATTGCAGTAGCTTTGTTTCTCTTTTTATCATAATTTCTTTAAAATTGTCTTCCGTCTCATACTTTAAATTGGTTTCGATTGCCACATCTACATATACAAATTTGAGAACAAAGCCTGCCTCTTCTTCATAGTCATCCAGGTTCTGCTTTACTGTCCCTTTCTTCACATCGCAAAAATAGTAAAAATTTTCCTGTTCAAAAACCGTATTCGGTAACATATTGCTTTTCTGTCGGCGCAAAACACTTCCAAATTCATTTATTGAATCCGGAATAACGATTAGACCGGTTTCTTCTCTGACTTCACGTATGAGCGCCTGTATTTTGTCTTCATCCTTGTTAATTCCGCCTCCGGGAAACTTATAGTACTTTTCTTTTTGACTATACACAAGAGCTATTTTCCCACACTTGTCAAAAATAACACCCCTCGCCGACGGTCTGCTAAAAATGCGGTCTCCTGCTTCATAATCGTGTAAATCAATTTCAAATAGCCGTTCCATAATTCAATCCTCCCTTAAATCATCTAATTCTTCTTTCCAAAGATAGTTCTTTGCAATAGCAACATCGGATTTCAGAATTTTACCATCAGGTATCTTTTTCCAAGTAGATAACCCCATGTGATTTTTGCTACTGTCAGCACGAGTATATATGATTTCTGCTGCCTGTTCATTCTTTATCTGATACAATAGATATCGAACAAGACCATCTAACCGTTCTTCTGCCCTCTCCGTAACAATCAATTTATAATTCATAACGTTCCCTTAAAGTTGTCAACGAACTTCTCGCATCTTTTGTCCTTCCTTCTCTTATCTGATTTTCGGAAATCTCTAACTCTCGTAAAATATTCATTTGCTTCATAGTACTTTCAAATATATCCATACTCATAATAACCATATCACCATATCCATTTTTCGTAATATAGATAGGTTCTTGGCTTTTATGGCACAAATCCGAAATTTCAGATGTGTTTTTCAAATCTTTTATTGGAATAATCTGTGGCATGACATCCACCTCCTGTATTTTATGGCATAATTATGCCATTATTATTCCATTGCAGCAACCTTGTTTTCGTAGAGTGAAATCCGAGATTCCAGTTTTTTTCCCCAAGAATCTTAAGATCTGGAAGTTTCTTGTGTCTGTTC
>CAZGDT010000078.1:0-6967 GCA_964524245.1 uncultured Eubacterium sp.
TTTCGGTCCAAGAACACGACCCAAACGTCCTACAACGCCCATCATGTCCGGGGTTGCAACTACAACGTCAAAGTCAAACCATCCTTCGTTCTGAATTCTTGGAATCAGTTCCTCGCCGCCAACATAATCAGCTCCTGCTGCTTCCGCTTCGGCAACCTTGTCACCTTTTGCGAATACAAGAACACGAACCGTCTTACCTGTTCCATGAGGAAGAACAACGGCACCACGCACCTGCTGGTCAGCATGTCGTCCATCCACTCCAAGACGGATATGAGCTTCTACGGTTTCATCAAATTTTGCAACTGCTGTTTTTTTAACAAGGCTGACTGCATCGGCCACATCATACTGTGCGCCACGGTCTACTAATTTAGCAGCCTCTGTATACTTTTTACCTCTTTTCATTCTTTTAACCTCCTAGTGGTATTAGCGAACTTTTCTCCCACAACGTCCAAATGACATTAGTTCTTTTTTTGCGATAAAATTTTGACTACTCTTCTACTGTGATTCCCATGCTTCTTGCCGTACCGGCAATCATGCTCATCGCTGCTTCCAGACTGCCCGCATTCAAATCAGGCATCTTTGTTTCAGCAATTTTCTGAATGTCTTCTTTTGAAATGGTAGCAACTTTCTTCTTGTTCGGTTCGCCGGAACCGGACTGAATTTTGCATGCTTTCTTCAAAAGGACAGCTGCCGGCGGAGTTTTTGTTACGAAGCTGAAACTTCTGTCAGCATAAACCGTAATAACAACCGGGATAACCATACCTTCCTGTCCCTGTGTTTTCGCATTAAACTCTTTCGTAAACTGCGCAATATTGATTCCATGCTGTCCAAGTGCAGGACCAACCGGCGGTGCCGGAGTCGCTTTTCCTGCAGGAATCTGTAATTTGATATATCCTTCGACTTTCTTAGCCATATTTAATCCTCCTTGTTATTTCCGGAGATAAGACCAATCTCTGTCACCAGAGACTCTTCTCCGAAACGACTAAACTAGTTTTAATTCTGAGAAATCAATCTCAACCGGTGTGTCGCGGCCAAACATGTCAATGACAATAACTGCCATCTGCTTCGCCGGATGAACTTCCTGAACAACACCATTCGTATCCTGCCATACTCCCTCAGTGACAATAACATGATCGCCAATGGAAAACGGCGAAGCGTCTGCTTCTGCCAGAAATCCCATGTTTATGATCTCCTCTTCCGTGAGGGGAACGGGTTTGGATCCCGGTCCGACAAATCCTGTCACGCCACGTGTGTTTCGCACAACATACCAAGTCTGATCGTTCATAATCATATTAATAAGAACATAGGCGGGAAACATTTTTTTCTGTACCTGTTTCTTCTCACCATTTTTCTCTTCCACAACAGTCTGCAGCGGAATCATAACTTCCAGAATCTGTTCCTGCAGATTGCGGTTCTCGATTGTCTTCTCAATATCTGCTTTTACCTTATTCTCGTAACCGGAATAAGTATGAACTACATACCATTTTGCTTCTTCTGCCATAGCAACCTCCTAAACAATGTTAAGAAACAATGTTAAGTGCCGTCAATCCAAGACGAATCACCCAGTCTACACCGGCAATAAGTACACCCAGTAATACGGACACTACTATTACCAATGCGGATTGCTTCACAAGGTCTTCCTTTTTGGGCCAGGTGCATTTCTTGAATTCACTCTTTACATTTTTAAAGAAGCCATGTTTCGAAGTCTTTTCTGCTTCGCTCATGTGACACACATCCTTTCCGAAACATCACACGGACTATTTAGTCTCCTTGTGTAATGTGTGTTTCTTGCAAAATCTACAATATTTCTTTGTTTCCATTCTGTCCGGATGGTTCTTCTTATCTTTGGTCATGTTGTAATTCCGCTGTTTGCATTCTGTACATTCCAAAGTAATCTTAGTACGCATCTTGTCACCTCCGTGATATTATTTTCGTCCGGCCTGCATAACCCGCAGGCGGAACATTTTTGCCGTATAACGGCGTGTCAAAATTTTAGGCATAAAAAAAAGACCTAATTCATCGCCCAATAACTATAACACAGACGATGGGTTTCCGTCAACAGCTTTTTTGAGGAAAATTCTATTGCAGGCCATTCCCCTTTCCTATATAATATAGGTAACAACAAACTAAGGAGGGGAAAAATGAATCAACTACCATACTACATAAAACAAATTGCCAAAAAAAGGCTTTTGGCCCTCGTCGGCTTTTTCTTTTTTTGTTTTATTGCTTACTATCTCTGTAACGATCACGAATTCAACTGTTACAACAATTATTCCTATTTCGCGGACGCTCTCCTGAACGGCCACCTTCATGTCGACGGCATGCCGGAATATTTGGAATCTGTTTCTTTCATGGGACATAAATATATGCACTTCGCACCGGGAGTTTCATTATTATGTCTTCCTTTTGTCGCTATTTGGGGAATTGAAGGATTCAATGCCATCTGGCTTGCCATGTTTTTAGGCGCCTGTAACTCCGTGCTGGCCGTCCTGGTATTAAGGAACATGGGAATCGGGAAAGCGGAAAAAGACAGATTCTGGCTCGCTGCCATGCTGACTCTTGGCACCGTTCACTTTTTTTGCGCCGCCATAGGAAGTTCCTGGTTTTTAGGACATGTTTCTACTTTATTTTTCCTTCTGCTGGCGTTTTACTTTCTTACAAAACAAGGAAAAAATCTTAAGATGACCTGTCTGTTTCTGTTTTTATCCGGATTATTTTTCGGACTTGCCGTTACCTGCCGAATGACAGCACTTTTGGGAGGATTTTTCTTTCTCGGATGGATTTGGTTCAAAAAAGAAGGCAGTCAAAAAGAAAAAATTAAAATGATTGTTTTTTTCGCCTGCGGCGCCTTTATTTTCGGTTTTCTGTACATGCTTTACAATTACGTCCGTTACGGCTCAATTATGGATCAGGGATACACGCTAACCTATCTGAAAGATTATCACCGTGAAGCCTATGATACCATTCAGGCAGCGCCATTAAGTGAACAGAAAGAACTGCTTGCCGAATACAAGACCGAATTCGGCGGTCCGCTGCAGCTTAAGTTCATCGGATATAATTTGTATTCCATTCTTTTCATGGCTCCCCAGTGGCAGGAAACATCTCCACACCTTGTTCCCGCTGTAACCGGCGTCTCCATCACTTTCACGTCACCGCTTCTGTACTGGGCTGTCACCGCCGATATAAAGAAAAAAATGACGTGGTGCCTGTGGCTGTCTGCCTTTTTGACGGCTGTCCCGTTTTTAATGAATTACGGAAACGGTATGGCGCAGTTCGGCATGCGTTATTCCCTCGACTTTACTCCCTACTTATGGCTGCTGATGTGTTACGGACTAACAAAAGAGAATCTGCTCAAACTCCGGGCCAAAATATTGATTGTCCTTTGTTTTGCAGTTGAAATATGGGGTACCATGTACTGGGTAACCTACTATTAAATTAAAAAGGCGACGGAACTTTTCATTCCGTTGCCTTTTATTTATTGCATTTATTCTTCACCGCTTACTTCTTCATGATATTCTTTTTCCGTATTAACATTCCAAATATTCGACTTATCCGTTTTCCCGGTCAGGATATTTTCAACTGTTTCAAAAGATGTAACCATGGAATGATCAATATTATTATAACGGTGCTGACCATTTCGCCCCACACAGTACAAATTTGGGATTGTATTCATATAATCAACCAGCGTATCAATCTCATCATAGGTATCAAAATATGCCGGATACGCTTTTTTCACTTTCTCCATATGCGTATCAATCACGACCGAAGAATCCGTAATCAGCCCTAACGTAATCATTTCTTCAATCGCCATCTTCGAAAACTCGTCTTCCGTCATATTCCAATACTCGTCACCTTCGTTCACAAAATACTCAAGACCTATCCAGACTGTATGTTCCAAATCTTTTACCATGTAGGGAGACCAGTTATTGTATACCTGAAAACGGCCCAGACGAACATTTCGATCCTGAACATATACCCAACAGTCCGGCACAATATTCCCCACAGTCTTCATATCCGTTTTATTTTCAAGATTCAATTTTTCCACAAGAACGCCTAACGTCATATAATCACGATAAGGAAGTCCTTTTGCAATCCGAACCGATTCTTCCGGAACATCATTCATTCCTAAAACTAAATCTTTCAACGGCATGGATGATATCACATAATCGCCTTCCACACGGATAACACTGCCATCTTTTTCATAACTTACTCCGGTGAGTTCTCCCTGTTCATTTTTGTGAATGGCAACAACTTTCGCCCCCATAAGAATGGTTCCACCCATTTTTTTCACCTCTTCGGCTGTAACTTCCCAAAGCTGTCCCGGACCCAGTTTCGGATACTGAAACTCTTCTATCAGGGAGGTTTCAACCTGCCTGTTTTTCTTTCTAAACACCCGACCAAAAACATCTTTGATAACAGCGGTAATCGACAGCCCTTTCACTCGCTGCGCGCCCCAGGCGGCATCTATCTGACGGGGATGTCTTCCCCAAAGATTTTCCGTATAATATTCAAAAAACATGCCATACAATTTGCGTCCAAAACGATTGATATAAAAATTTTCCAGATTGTCTTCCGGGCGTTTGTGAAGCACGCCTGCCAAATAAGAAAATCCCACCTTAATCGTATTAATAAATCCCATATTGCGGAACGTCTGCATTTTGAGCGAAATAGGATAATCATAAAATTTCGAGTCAAACAGTATTCGCGACACCCGGCGCCGGGATAACATCACCCGATCCCGTTTTTCCGGATCCGGTCCTTCCGGTGTCAAAGGGATATTTCGCTTCAGCGCCAAATCATCCTTTGACGGTGCTCCCTGCATGGGAAGCATCTCCTTCCACCATTCATTAACACGGGCATCTTTTGAGAAAAAACGATGTCCGCCCATATCCATTCGATTTCCTTTATATTCCACCGTCTTGGATATTCCCCCAATGCAATTGGTCTCTTCCAAAACAAGAACTTCCATATCCTTCGACTGTTTTAACAGCTCGTAAGCAGCCGTCAGGCCTGCCGGCCCCGCTCCGATTATCAATGCTTTTTTCATGCTCCTGTACTTTCCCCTTCCTTATTTTGCCATGTTTCTCAAACGAATTTTGTAATATCCCATATTTTAGAGAATAGCATAAAAGGCGACGCAATGCAATCGAATCATATACCGAAACACATCCAATGTGCACAGATGTGCAAAATTGTAAAAATGAATTGATTAATTTTACTTCAGCCCGTATAATAAAAGAGGAAACGTGAACGATATGTTAAATGAAGAAAAGAGGTAGGATACGTGAAAAAACTGGAAGAGTACATAAGAAGTATTCCGGATTTTCCGGAAGAAGGAATTATTTTCCGTGACATTACGACGATTTTACAGGATGCAGACGGGCTCAGACTCGCCATTGATTCTATGATAGATGTTTTGAAGGATGTCGATTTCGACGTCATTGTCGGAACGGAATCCCGCGGATTTATTTTCGGTGTTCCCCTTGCGTATGCCCTGGGAAAACCATTTATCCCCTGCCGCAAGCAGGGTAAGCTGCCGTGTGAAACCGTTACGGCACGTTATGATCTGGAGTATGGCAGTGCGGCTATCGAACTCCACAAAGATTCCATTAAAAAAAGACAAAAAGTTGTCATTGTGGATGACCTTATCGCCACGGGCGGTACCGTAAAAGCCTGTGCCGGTCTGGTCGAAAGTCTGGGCGGACAGGTTTCTAAAATCGTTTTTCTGATGGAACTTGCCGGACTGAACGGACGGGAAAAATTAAAGGATTATGATGTTTCATCCCTGATTATTTATGAAGGTAAATAATTTTTACTTTCATTAAAAATGTTCACTTAACCGTGAATAAAAATACATATAAGGAGGAGCATTTTTATGTTCGAAAAACTTTTTAAGCTGAAAGAAAATAATACTTCTTTCAAAACAGAGGTTATTGCCGGACTGACCACTTTCATGGCCATGGCATATATCCTCGCAGTCAACCCTCAGATTCTTGGAACTACCGGAATGAATTCCGACGCCATCCTGCTTTCAACGGCGCTGGCTTCTTTCATCGGATGTCTGGCCATGTCACTGCTTGCCAACTACCCGTTTGCTCTGGCACCAGGCATGGGCTTAAATGCTTATATGGCATTTACCGTATGCGGAAGCATGGGATATTCCTGGGAAATTGCGTTACTGGCTGTCTTCGCCGAGGGAATCATCTTCATTATACTGTCTCTGACAAGCGTTCGTGAAGCTATCTTTAATGCCATTCCTTTCGGATTGAAAAAAGGCGTAAGTGCCGGTATCGGACTGTTCATCGCTTTTGTCGGTCTGCAGGGTGCTAACCTGGTTGTTAACGATGACAGTACCCTTCTTACTTATGTGAAATTTGTAGGAGACTTTCATACCATCGGCATCGGAGCCCTGCTGGCTCTAATCGGACTGTTTATTATCGTAATTCTCCACATTAAAAACGTAAAGGGTTCCATACTCATCGGCATACTTGCTACGTGGATTCTCGGTATGATATGTCAGGCAGTCGGACTGTATGTTCCGGATAACAAGGATTTCTTTTCCTTGTATCCAAGCTTCAAAATGGTTGATTTCACCGCACTTGGAACCACCTTTGGAAAATGTTTCACAACCGATTTCAGCGGCGTAAAAATTATGGATTTCATCATCGTATTATTTGCTTTCCTGTTTGTGGATATTTTTGATACTCTGGGAACTCTGATTGGTGTTTCCACAAAAGCAGACATGCTGGATGAAAACGGCATGCTTCCCCGCATCCGTCCGGCACTTCTCGCAGATGCCATTGCTACATCAGCAGGTGCCGTACTTGGTACTTCAACAACTACTACTTATGTTGAATCCTCAGCAGGTGTTGCCGCAGGTGGACGTACCGGTTTGTCTTCCATGGTAACCGGCATTCTCTTCCTGCTGTCGATTTTCTTTGCACCGATTTTCACGGCAATTCCATCT
>CAZGDT010000079.1:0-6944 GCA_964524245.1 uncultured Eubacterium sp.
CTTCTTTCAGGGCAGCGAGCGCTTCCTGTGTCTTTGTAAGCAGAGAAGAGCAGTCAGTCAGTAATGATTTCTGCACGGAAGTGTCTGCGGCAGGGCAGGCAGAGGAGATACTGTTGATGGAGTCTGCCAAAGCCGTCACATAGCGGATAACGGCAGGAATGTACTGTTTGGAGGCCATCTCAATCATGGTTTTGGCTTCGATATTGATGGCTTTTGCATATGCTTCATAATTTATTTCTGCCCGTGATTCCAACTCTGTTTTGGTATATACATGCTGTCTTTCGAACATGTCAACGGATTTCGGGTCGATAAGGGAAGCAGTAGCATCTACCATTGTTTTTACATTAGGAAGTCCGCGTCTTTTGGCCTCTTCAATCCATTCTTCAGAATAACCGTTTCCGTTGAAGATAATTCGCTGATGTGCTTTCAACGTTTCATATATCACATCATCAACAGCCTTTTCAAAGTCATCGGCTTTTTCAAGTTTGTCAGCCATATTCTGCAGAACATCAGCTACGGCCGCATTCAATACCGTGTTGGCACCGGCTACGGACATAGAAGAAGCGACCATGCGAAATTCAAATTTATTGCCTGTGAAGGCAAAGGGAGAAGTACGGTTACGGTCTGTCGCATCCTTTTTAATTGGAAGAATCGTATGTACACCGATATCCATGCGTTCCCCTTTGTTGCTGTGAGTTGCCGTACCATTTTCTAAAATCTGCTCTACGATGTCTTCCAGCTGTTCACCAAGGAAGATGGAAATGATGGCAGGCGGTGCCTCATCAGCGCCGAGACGGTGGTCATTTCCCGGATTGGAAGCGGACATGCGCAGGAGAGCGGCGTGTTCGTCAACGGCTGCAATAACGGCAGACAAAAACAGAAGGAATTGTTTGTTGTCATATGGTGTTTTGCCGGGACTTAAAAGATTTTTTCCTGTATTGGTAACCAAAGACCAGTTGTCATGTTTGCCGGAACCGTTTACGCCTGCAAAAGGTTTCTCATGAAGGAGACATTCCAGGTTGTGCCGGCGGGCTATTTTCTTCATTGTTTCCATGACAAGCTGATTGTGATCCGTTGCGATATTGGCAGTGCTGTATATCGGTGCCATCTCGTGCTGGGCAGGAGCGGCCTCGTTGTGCTGGGTTTTGGAAAGGAT
This sequence comes from uncultured Eubacterium sp., assembly GCA_964524245.1. GTDB lineage: Bacteria > Bacillota > Clostridia > Lachnospirales > Lachnospiraceae > Eubacterium_F. The sequence goes on from CAZGDT010000079.1 coordinate 1,157, forward strand.
TCCTAATTTCCATAATTCATCATTTAGTTCTTTCATGAAAGCGGCCTGGCGCTCACGGATGTTACCAAAATAGTGATCATCCAGTTCCTGACCTTTCGGAGGCATGGCACCAAAAAGAGTCCGTCCGGTAAAAATCAAATCATCACGCTTCAGGTACTGATCGCGATCAATCAGAAAATATTCCTGTTCTGGACCAACGGAACATTTGACGCTTGTTACGTCATCGCTGCCAAATAATTTCAGGACACGGAGGGCCTGTTTGTTTATTGCTTCCATCGAACGCAGAAGCGGTGTTTTTTTGTCCAGTGCCTCCCCTGTATAGGAGCAGAAAGCGGTAGGGATGCAGAGAACGGTACCGATGGCATCCTCGCGAAGGAATGCCGGAGATGTACAATCCCATGCGGTATATCCCCGTGCTTCGAAAGTGGTTCGAAGTCCGCCGGAGGGGAAAGAAGAAGCATCCGGTTCACCCTTAATCAGTTCTTTGCCGGAAAATTCCAACACGGCATGGGCGCTTGATTCCGGACTGAGAAATGAATCGTGTTTTTCAGCGGTTACGCCGGTCATGGGAAGAAACCAGTGCGTATAGTGTGTGGCTCCGTTTGTCAGCGCCCATTCCTTCATGGCGTGAGCAACAACATTGGCCACTTCCGGTGCCAATTCCTCTCCATTCTCAATGATGTCTTTCAACTGAGCATAGGTCTTTTTGGGCAGATATTCCTGCATGACGTCATCATTAAAAACTCTTGTTCCGAAAACATCATCAATTACATTTTTCTGCATAGTTAATTTCCTCTCTTTCAAGTCTGGGATTCGAAGGAAGACAGGCGCTGCCTGAATCCCAATATCTCCATCCATGTATTCAATACTTTTTCTATTTTATCAGAAAAGCAGGATTTTTCAATATTTTCTGATGCGAAAACCGATACTTTTTGAAAAAGTTCATCATTAATATAGAAAGAAATGCTTCCGACAGGGGTGTCAGTGCGTACGGGGGCGCAGAGAGAATCGGGGATCTGATAGGTGATTCGCAGGGAATCAAAACTTCCCGTGAGAGTTGTGACGGCTTCCGGCCGGCGCAAAGACACCGAATCTTTTTTTCCGTCAGTGACAGGAATTTTTGTGAGGGTAAGATCCTGAACGGGCAGTTCGGTCGGAGTATAATATCGAAATCCATAATCCATAAGTGATTTCGTGTCTGTCCATTTCCATGATTTATCCGGGGGCCATCCGCAGGCCAAAACGCAGCTTGTCAGCGTTATGCCATTTTGCTTGGCGGCACCTACAAAACAATAACCTGCTTTTCCGGTAAAACCGGTTTTGACACCAAGCGCACCGTCATAGTAGGAAAGAAAGGCATCCCGGTTATTGAGTGAATAGGTTCTTTTTCCGGAGATGTCACTAAAACGATATGTTTTTGTCTGTATCAGTTTCAGAAAGTCAGGGTTTTTTATGGCGTATGAGGCCAGAAGACACATATCGCGGGCTGTACTGAAATGACCGTCGGCATCCAGACCGTTTGGTGTGACAAAATGAGTGGAATTCATGCCAAGTCCGGCTGCTTTTTCGTTCATTTTACGCGCAAATTGCTCTACCGAACCGCCGAGATGCTCAGCTACAGCCACAGCTGTGTCATTGTGGGATTCCAACATCAGCGAATAAAGAAGATCTTTCATGCGATAGCGGTATCCTGCCTTCATGCCGAGATGTACTTTTGGCATGGAAGCGGCTTTTTTGCTTGCCGTTACGATTTCATCCGTACGCTTAGATTCGAGGGCAAGCAGGGCAGTCATAATTTTTGTCGTGCTTGCCATGGGTACTTTGACCGCTGATTCCCTGCTGTGCAGGATGCGGTGGGAATCGCCGTCCATGACACAGGCATAATGTGCATGAAGAGAAAGGGGGGCAGGGGTGGGAGAAACAGACGGAATCCGGATTACGGACTCCGGCAAAACAGCTTCTTCTGCATTCTTTGCAGTCGGACAGAACTGCCCGTACCATAGGATATGAAACACGGAAAGCAACACGGACAGAAGCACGGCGGACCCTTTGGATAACTTCATAAAAAACCCAGAAAACCAGACTTTTTATACTATATGAAAATAAGGCAAAAATAATTCAAATTATAGTTGCCAATGAGAAAAAAAAGCGTTACAATTAGAATTGGATAAAATTTGAGTTTTAAATAAAAATAATTCAGAAAGTGGAGGACTGCAAATGAGTAATTCAGCAAAAATGTCAGCAAGAGAACGGATTGAAGCTCTTGTTGATGCCAACAGTTTTGTTGAAATTGGCGGATTGGTTACGAAGAGAAATACCGATTTCAACATGCAGGAAAAAGCAGTACCGGCTGATGGTGTGATTACCGGTTACGGTGTTGTGAATTCGAATCTGGTTTATGTCTACAGTCAGGATGTAACCGCATTGAATGGTTCGGTAGGCGAGATGCACGCAAAGAAGATTGCCGGGATTTATGAGATGGCAATCAAAGCGGGAGCGCCTGTCATCGGACTGATTGATTGCGCAGGTATTCGTGTTCAGGAAGCGATGGATGCACTGGCAGGATTTGGCGAGATTTATATGGCGAAGGTAAAAGCCTCCGGCGTAGTTCCGCAGATTGATGCCATTCTCGGCTCCTGTGGAGGCGGCGTGGCCGTTTCGTCCAAACTGGCGGATATTGTCCTGATGGATAAGGAAAACGGAAGTCTTTTCGTGAATTCACCGAATGCACTTGCCGGAAATTATAAAGAAAAATGTGATACAGCCAAAGCGGATTTTCAGGCGGAAGCAGGAAATGCGGACATTGTGTGTGAGAATGAGAATGAGGTTCTCGCAAAAATCCGTGAATTAATTGACATTCTTCCGGCCAATGCCGGAGCTGCTGCCGTTGTTGAAAATTCTGACAATGCAAATCGTGTTCTGGATGGTTTTGAAGGATATGCAACGGATGCTAAAGCAGCACTGACACAGCTGGCAGATGATACAAAATTTATTGAACTGAAAGCAGATTACGGCAAAGAGATGGTCATCGGACTGATGTCACTCGATGGCGTTACGGTTGGAGCTGTTGCTAACTCTGCTGAGGGTATTCTTTCTACCGCCGGCTGTAAGAAAGCGGAACAGTTTACATATTTCTGTGACGCCTTTGGTATACCGGTTATTACCCTGACAAATGCGAAAGAATATGCGGCGACAATGGAAGAAGAGAAGACGATTTCGCAGGCTGTTGCGGATCTTACTTATGCTTTTGCCAGTGCTGACGTTCCAAGAATTAATGTTATTACCGGAGAAGCATACGGAAGTGCTTATGTATCTATGAACTCCAAGCATATCGGGGCAGACCTGGTTCTTGCACTGGAATCATCCAAGGTTGGTGTGATGGATGCAAAAGCGGCAGCTCAGGTTATGTATGAAGACGAAGCGTCCGGTGCCAATGCAAAAGAAGTTCTGGAAGAAAAAGAAAAGGAATTTGATAAGCTTCAGAATGGAGCAGAAGCGGCAGCTGCAAGAGGTTATGTTGATAATGTAATTTCCGGCAGTGAGCTTCGTAAGCATTTGATTTATGCGCTCCAGATGTTTGGAATGAGGTGATGGAATGTTATTACTTGATATGGAAAAAGTTAATGCCAAAGTCGGAATCGGAGAAGCTTTGCTCAATACGGTGATTGGCATGGGAACGACATTTCTTGTTCTGATTCTGATTTCTGTCATTATTTTTCTTTTGAAATTTATTCCGAAGCTGCTTGAAAAAAGAGCTGCTTCTGCAGTGGCAGAAAATAAATCGGAAGAAAAGAAAGAAGTTTTGGAACAGAAAGCGACAGAGAATGATGACACACAGATTGTGGCTGTTCTTATGGCGGCAGTTGCCGCCCGGATGGAAGAAGAAACGGGAGTTCCCGTTTCAGCAGACGGTCTGGTGATTCGTTCGATAAAAAAACGCACGTTTAATTAAGGAGGATATAAAAATGAAAAGTTATGCAATTACAGTAAATGGTATCGTATATGATGTAACCGTAGAGGAAAAAGCCGCAGGAGCAGCTCCCATGGCAGCTGCAGCCGCAGCCGCAGCCGCACCGGCTCCGACACCGGCACCGAAAGCGCCGGCTGCTTCCGGAAGTGCAGGTTCCGTAGAGGTGACATCCCCGATGCCCGGCAAAATTTTGGATATCAAAGCGGCTCCGGGACAGAGTGTGAAGAAGGGGGAGGTGATTCTTCTTCTGGAGGCCATGAAGATGGAGAATGAAGTGGTTGCTCCTCAGGATGGTACGATTGCAAGTATTGATGTAAACTCTGGTGATATGGTTGAAGCAGGAAATGTGTTGGCTACGATGAACTGATTCAGCAGAGAAAAGAAACCGGAGGTAATGTAGATGGAAGTAATTAATAATCTGATTAAACAGACGGCGTTTTTTCAGGACGGAATTGACTGGAGAAACTATGTTATGATATTGGTTGCCTTTATATTTTTATATCTGGCAATCCAAAAAGGCTATGAGCCGTTGTTGCTGCTGCCAATTGCATTTGGTATGCTGCTTGCCAATATTTATCCGCTTATTATTGCGGAGCCGGCAACGGAAGGGGCGACCGGCGGACTTCTGAGCTATTTTTTCAAACTGGATGAATGGAGTATTCTGCCGTCCCTGATTTTCCTTGGTGTAGGAGCCATGACGGACTTTGGTCCGCTGATTGCGAATCCGAAAAGTTTCCTTTTGGGGGCTGCAGCACAGTTTGGTATATTCGCCGCTTATATTCTTGCCCTTGTATGGGATTTCAACGGTGCGGAAGCTGCTGCCATTTCCATTATCGGAGGGGCAGACGGCCCGACTTCGATTTTCCTTGCCGGTAAACTGCAGCAGGGACATCTGATGGGCTCCATAGCGGTAGCGGCATATTCCTATATGTCACTGGTTCCGATTATTCAGCCGCCGATTATGAAGCTTTTGACAACGAAGAAGGAGAGAGAGATTAAGATGGAGCAGCTTCGTCCTGTTTCCAAACTTGAGAGAATTCTCTTCCCGATTACCGTTACTGTTGTTGTATGTCTGATTCTGCCGAGTACGGCACCTCTTGTCGGCATGCTTATGCTCGGTAACCTGTTCAAGGAATCCGGTGTCGTAGGTCAGCTTGCGGAGACGGCATCCAATGCCATGATGTATATCGTTGTAATTTTGCTTGGAACATCCGTTGGTGCTACGACGACAGGTTCGGCATTTTTGAACACAACCACACTGAAGATTGTTGTTCTCGGCCTGGTTGCATTTGCGTTTGGTACAGCGGCCGGTGTCTTGTTTGGTAAATTGATGTGCCTTGTGACGCGTGGCAAAATTAATCCTTTGATTGGTTCTGCCGGGGTGTCAGCGGTTCCGATGGCTGCCCGTGTATCACAGAAGGTGGGGGCGGAAGCAGATCCGACGAATTTCCTTCTTATGCATGCGATGGGACCTAACGTGGCAGGTGTAATCGGTACGGCGGTTGTGGCCGGTGTGTTTATGGCAATCTATGGAGTATAATTATTAGGAGGTTATGAAATGGCAGAGACAATGAAAAAGCCAATTAAAATTACAGAGACAGTTCTTCGTGATGCACATCAGTCTCTGATAGCAACCCGTATGTCAACGGAGCAGATGCTCCCTATTATTGATAAAATGGATCAGGTTGGATATCATTCGGTAGAATGTTGGGGTGGTGCTACATTTGATGCTTCTCTTCGTTTTTTGAAGGAAGATCCGTGGGAAAGACTTCGCAAACTGCGTGACGGCTTCAAAAATACGAAGCTGCAGATGTTGTT
>CAZGDT010000080.1:0-6933 GCA_964524245.1 uncultured Eubacterium sp.
GTTCCATTTTCCGTCCTGTCCTGTTCACTTATTGCTTCATATGCCGTCTTTGCTTTAAAATCAGCTTCTTCTTTTTCATCTGTTTCGAGCTTTACATTGTCAATAGCCGCTTCCTTGCAAATCACTTTCACTTGAATAATCAGCCGGAGAACTGATTCAATCGCTTCCTGACCGATTGTTTTTTCGCCTTCGACCACTTTGTTATAGTGCCAGATTTCACTTCCGAGAATTCCCTCATACCGGCTTTTCATAAAATAATAATACGTTTTGTACTCTTTGTACGTAACGGTAGTTTTTCCAACGGCTATCACACTTGAATCCGGTTTCAGGCTCCCATTTGAAACTGATGCTGCTCTTTCTTCTGATGATGTGTCTTCCGTCTTCTCACTGCCGCACCCGGACAATGAAAAACAAATGCTGACACACAATAGTATTGCCAAAATTTTTCGTTTCATAACCTTCCTCCATTCTTCCCGTCGTCTGTGCACAACGTCCTGATTTCATCTACCGCTTCTTCTGCCTGCGCCAGCAAATCCCCTGTCGCTTCGTACTCAAAGCAGGGTGTCGGCCCCGGTATAAATCTCATCCGTCTCCTCATTCGCATTATCAGTTCCGGAATCCGTGTCGGGTTAATCTCCGCCTGTGGGTACATGGCAAATCGTAAGATACCGTCTTTCTCTGTAATTTCCGTAATATATGCCTGATGCGCTTTCGCTTTCAAAATCGCAATTGTCAGCAGATTCATAACACTTTTCGGCGGTTCACCAAAACGGTCTACCAGCTCATCAATCATATCGCTTTTTTCTTCCTCCGTCTCGAGTTCAGCAATACGTTTGTAAATATCAAGTTTCTGATATTCATTTTTAATATAACTGACCGGAATAAAGGCGTCAACCTTTATTTCCACACCAGTTTCATATTCCGAACGGGAAACCTCCTCACCTTTGAGTTTCTTCACGGCTTCATTCAGCATCTTGCAGTAAAGATCATATCCCACCGCCTCCATATGTCCGTGCTGTCTGGCTCCAAGCAAATTTCCTGCACCGCGAATTTCCAAATCTCTCATGGAAATTCGGAATCCGGAACCAAGTTCCGTAAATTCCTTAATGGCTGCCAGTCTTTTCTCTGCCACTTCCTTGAGCATCTTATCTCTTTTGTAAAGAAGGAATGCATATGCGGTCCGATTGCTTCTTCCCACACGTCCCCTCAACTGATAAAGCTGGGACAAACCGAGCCGGTCTGCGTTCTCAATAAGAATGGTATTAACATTGGGGATGTCAAGTCCGGTTTCAACAATTGTTGTTGCCACCAGCACATCAATTTCCCCCTCTACGAACCGGAACATTGTCCTCTCTAATTCTCTTTCATTCATCTGACCATGTGCATATGCCACTACTGCCTCCGGCACCAGCTTCGCTATTTCATTCGCTACAATGTCCATGTTGTCAACTCTGTTATATACATAATAAACCTGTCCGCCTCTTCCCACCTCACGCAGGATAGCCTCCCTCACAACAGGCTCACTTTTCTCCATGACAAATGTCTGTATCGGCATTCGATCCACCGGCGGTTCTTCCAAAACACTCATATCACGGATTCCCACCAGACTCATGTGGAGAGTTCTCGGAATCGGAGTTGCCGTCAGCGTCAGCACATCAATATCATTTTTTATTTGTTTTATTTTTTCTTTATGTGTAACACCAAAACGCTGCTCCTCATCCACAATCAGCAGCCCGAGATTTTTGTAACCGATATCTTTTCCAAGCAGCCGATGTGTTCCCACAACAATATCCACACTTCCCTTGCGCAATCCCTCTATGGTTTTCTTTTGCTCCGCATTCGTACGCAGCCGGCACAAAAGTTCAACATTAATTCCATAATCGCGCATGCGCTGGCTGAATGTGTTATAATGCTGGGCAGCAAGGATCGTCGTCGGAACTAAAAAAGCCACCTGTCTCCCATCCATCACTGCTTTGAACGCCGCACGTATCGCAATCTCTGTTTTTCCATAACCTACATCACCACAAATCAACCGATCCATAATCCGGCTGCTTTCCATATCCGCTTTGGTTTCCTCAATTGCTTTGCGTTGATCGTCCGTTTCTTCATATGGAAATAATTCTTCAAATTCTTTCTGCCAAACCGTGTCTTTTTCGAAACAATGTCCCTTTTTCGCCCGGCGTTTCGCATAAAGATCCACCAATTCTTCTGCAATCTCCTGCACAGCTCCCCGAACGCGGGATTTCGTTTTCTTCCATTCCGGAGAATTCAGACGGTTGAGTTTCGGCACTTTAGCTTCACTCCCGGCATATTTTTGCAAAACTTCAAGCGAAGTCGCCGGAACATATAAATTGCTCCCGGCAGCATACTGAATTTTCAGATAATCCTTTGTCACCTGTTCACGTTCTATCTTTTCTATCCCCTGATATATGCCGAGTCCGTGATTTTCATGCACCACATAATCTCCTATCTTCAGGTCATTAAAACTGTGAATGGCCGCTCCGCTGTATTGTTTTACTTTTCTTTTCTTTTTCTTTTTAGCACCAAAAATATCACTTTCGGTCACAACGACAAACCGCAGTGCAGGATACTCAAAACCACGACGCAGATTCCCCTTCGTGACCATAATTTCCCCGGGACAAATCTCACGCTCTGCCGCCCCCTCATAAAAAGCGGGAAGTTCAAATTCACGCAAATCTTCGCAAAGCCTTTGTCCTCTTGCCTCAGATGCCGATACAAGAAGAACCCGGTACTGCTGCTTCATCAGGCGTGTAAGGTCCTTTGCCAAAAGGGAAAAATTATTATTATAGGATGGCGATGACTGCACCTGAAAATAAAACTTCCGACGCACTGTCAAATCTTTCACCGGAGCATCCAGTGTTGCCAAAAGCACAAGAGGGTATTTTTGCAGCCGCTTCATAACCGCAGGCAATGAATATAGCACTTCCATCTGTTTCGGCAGAATATAGCCTTTTTCCAGCCGGGTGCTCATGCTTTCCCGAAATTCATACTCAACTGCCTCTGCCCGTTCCATACATCGATTTGGTTCATCCAGATATATCAGAGTATCTTTGTTTTCAAAATAATCAAAGAAAGAAACGGTCTGTTTTTCAAAATACAAAATATAACTTTCCAAATTTACCATCCCATGATACGCCTGAAATGTTTCCTGAAAATTTTCTATATTTTGAGAAAGCCTTGCCGCCTCCTCTTTCAACCCTTTTTCTTTCAATTCTTTAACGTTCTTTTCCATATCCAGACGCATCTTTCGCAGTCCGGCTGCTGCCGCATCCTCCGACATGAAAACCTCAGCCGCCGGATAAATCACAATCCGCGACAATTCTTCTACCGAACGCTGGCTCTCCACATCCATTGCACGAATGGTATCCACTTCATCATCCCACATATCTATGCGGCAGGGAGTTTCTTCTGTCAATGGAAAAATATCCAAAATGCCTCCCCGGATAGAAAATTCTCCCTCGTTCTCCACCTGCGATACATGTTCATACCCCATCTCGGAAAGCTGTCTCTGAATCTGTTCCAGATCCAAAATATCCCCCGGTTCCAAAGTGATACGGTGTGTTCTGTATTTTTCACAGGAAATGCAGGTGTCCATTCCCGCATCAATCGTCGTCACAATCGTCACAGGCTCTTTTTCCGCAATTGCCTTAATCACCTTCATTCGTTCTTTCACAAGAGCTTTCCCGCGAACATCCGCACTGTAAAAAATCAAATCCTTTGCCGGATAATACATCACATTATGGTCATACATACGGTAATCTTCCATAATCTCTTTCGCCCGAATCTCATTGTACGTCACAATCAGACGAACCTCTGACAAATCTTCCATACCATATATCAAATGACACTTTTGCGCTTCCATTCCGCCGATTGCAGCCACCGGTACAGCTCCGTTTTTGACCGAAATTTTCAATTGTGCATATTCATCCATCTCCTGAAGCGGAGCTAATAATGTCTTCACCTGCTATTCTCCATTTCCCTCTATTTTGATTCCGTTTACTTCATTCATTGCTTTCGCCACACCGTCTTCCAAAAAAGCAAGAAGACCTTTTTCCGCAAGTCCAAACACATCGCGAATCATTTCATTTTCTTCTTTCGCAAAACGTCCCAGCACATGAGCGACCAAATCACCATGCGACGGTTTATCACCTACTCCTATCTTGATTCTCGGAAACTCCTGTGTCCCCAGGTGCTGTATAATACTCTTAATACCATTGTGGCCGCCTGCACTTCCTTTGGGACGAACTCGAATCTGTCCTACCGGCATACTGATATCATCATAAATAATCATGATTTCTTCTTGCGTTAATTTGTAATAATCCACCAGGGCACGCACACTTTCACCACTCAGATTCATAAATGTCTGCGGCTGCGCCAGCATAACTTTTTGTCCGCCGATAACCCCTTTCCCCACAATCGCTTTTCCCTCTTTGGCGCGCAGGGGAATATTGTATTTATCACTAAGATATGTAATCATATCAAATCCAATATTATGTCTTGTTGCCGCATATTCCGCACCGGGATTCCCCAGACCTGCTATTAAATACATATTTCTCCATCCTTCCCTGACAAGGCACAAACCGATAGTACCCGGCGGCACCTAAGGTACCCCCGGGTCTCATTTCCTATCACAGTATCTGAATCCTACATTCCTGCCAAATTCTCTTACTTAACAGTAACTTTTACCTTTGCTTTTACTCCATTCAAAGCGACTGCATAAATGGTACATTTCCCTTTTTGCTTTGCTTTTATCTCGCCTTTTGCCGTTACGACCGCAATTTTTTCATCAGACGAAAAATACTGTAACCTTGGACCATGTTTAAGCGAAAGCAGCTTTTTCGTTTTTTTCTGTTTAATTATTTTTGCTTTCAGAACTTTTTTTCCGTTCTTCTTAAGCACGATTTTTTTCTTTGCCGGTTTAACTTTTTTGGCATTCGTATACTTTTTACTCTTTGGTCCGGCAACATGACAGGTCATACTCTTACCGATATATACTTTTTTCCCACCAACAAGAGAAAATGCCATAACCTTTATTTTATATTCTTTTTTGTCCGTAATTTTCTTCCCTGCCGTTTTGGCTATCTTAGTCATGCTCTTCTGGCCAAATACCGTTTTTGCCAAATACCTGCTGCTCATCTTTTTACTGCATGGAGCCACATAAATATCATATCCGGAAGCATTCGCTGTCTTTCCCCACTTTACGGTCATTTTTTTCTTCGTCTGCTTCGCCGAAATATTCATATTCAGTGCCTTTGAATTGTTGTTCCATTCTTCTTTGGAAACCGTAACGTCTTCCGCCGGCGTATTTGTCGGCTTTACCGTCGGTGCTGCGGTCGGTTTCGCCGTTGGCACTGCAGTCGGCACAGCTGTCGGTGCTACTGTCGGAGTCTCCTTCTTCTCCCATTGCGCAACAAGTGTAATCGTCACATCATCCGTTCCGGCCAGCTTAGCGAATGTGTCATCATCCTTCACTTCCCTGTCGCCACACTTCCATCCTTTGAATTCGCAATTGTCTTTCTTCGGAGTTGTTACGTTGGCAAGAACTTTATCATTCAAATCCAAACCGGTTTTCGAATCCATTTTATTTCCGCCGTCCGTATCAAATTGAACCGTATAGGATGTTACAATATTGATTTCTTCATACGATCCACCGTAGTAGGAATTAGCTGTCCACTGGTCAATGTATTCATACTCCGCATCGCTCCAGTATTCTCCCCACATCCATCCATTGTCCATTATCGGTATATCCTTTTCAACTTTTACGCCGTCTCCCAATATAACACCGCTGATGCTCGCCGTCGGTTTATCGGTTTGCGCATTCGCTGAATGTCTCTGCACAAGAATTGGTCCCCACATGGAAGCATCTGTTGTCGCTTTAACTTTACTTCCTTTAATCTCCAGATTACCGTTGGTATATATCCCGCAATAGTATCCGGACGCCGTCACCTCAGCCCTGCTGCTAATGGAAATACCGCCCCAGGAACGAAATGCATCATCACCTTTGGAAGTAATATTTATTTTTCCACCCGATATTACTACCTGTCCGAAGCAATAAACAGCATTGCCGCGCGGAGCCTCGGCTGTCACGGTACTGTCCTTCATACCGATGTTGCCATAGCTGCATATGGCATACGTGTATTCTTCGCTCAAATCCGTTGTGACCGCTTTGACGGTACTATCCGCAATCGTAAGATTGCCATCTTCCGTATATATCGCACATCCATTTGTTTTCAGATCAACATCCGCATTATTTTTTATGACAATATTATCGTCTCGATTAACATGTAAGCCGTTTTTATAGGCAATATCGGCATGCAATAGAGTTCCATCTAATACAAGATTACTCTCCGCGCCCTGTTCCAGATTATCTATGGAAATCATTTTAGAAGTAATGCAATCATCATTTGAACCTTCCTGAAGTTCAAAACCTATCTCGACATCGCCAAGATAAATACTTCCCTCATTCTGAATTCCCAGCGGAACATTGGTATTATACAAACTGATGTTAAGCTTACCGTCATCATTTTCTTCGGAATTCACGATGGAAAGCTTGGAAACACCCTTTTTTCTGATTCCTATATTGTGTGCCTTGTAATTTACAACTTCTGTCTTATCACTCAGAGATATGCTGTTCTCACCAATCAGCTCAATCGTAACATTCTCATCATCTGCAAAACCGGATAATGCTATACCGGCACGCATGTTATCTTCTCCTGAATGAGACGTAATCTGTGCTTTATTCAGCGTAAGGGTTCTCGTCTCCGCATCATAAGAAGCTTCCCCGTTTCCACATGTTACCTTATTCCCCTCTGCCGTCACAAGGTCAACACCGTTTACAATAACCTTTTTCGTTGTCTCTGCTTTTGCAACACCGGCAAAAGTCCCCGCCGGCACGATTGTTCCAAGCAGTCC
>CAZGDT010000081.1:0-6859 GCA_964524245.1 uncultured Eubacterium sp.
GGATTTCATCAAATTGACATCTTTTTTTACATAAGATCCATAGGCTACCATAATTCCCATCGAAACACTAATTGAAAAGAACAGCTGCCCCATGGCATCCATCACTATAATGAAAAAATCTTTCAAACCGATTCCGGAAAAATCCGGAACTAAGTACACTTTTAATCCCTGCAATCCGGTTCGTGTGACACCATTTGCATCCGTATGATGAATTGTAAGAGAATAAATGGAAATACCAATAATCAAAACAAGAAGAACCGGCATAAGTATCTTGCTGTATTTTTCAATTCCCTTATCAACTCCACGATAAACGACAAATGCAGTAATAAAAAGATATACTAACATCCAGACAATTGGCTGCCACTGATCGGTAATATACCCGGTAAAATAATTGTCTTGTACAGCCGCATTTCCCTGTCCGGTAACAAATGTTCCAAAATATTTCATGACCCATCCGCCAATTACACAGTAATAAGGAAGAATAATAATAGGAACAAGACATGCCAAACCACCCAAACCTTTCCATTTAGGATGAATCGTTCCATAGGCAAGCAGCGGGCTTTGTGCCGTTTTACGTCCAATCGCAATTTCCGTTGTCAGCAAGGCAAACCCAAATGTCAATGCCAATATAATGTAACACATAATAAACACGCCGCCATGTCCTTTTGCCGCCAAATAGGGAAAACGCCATATATTCCCGAGTCCGACGGCGCTTCCTGCGGCCGCCATCACAAATCCGATAGTTCCTGAAAAATTACCTCTGTTTTTTGCCATTTTGATATTCTCTCCTCTTTCCGATTAATGAAATATCACTTTTTAATTCTAACTTTCTTAACGACACTCCATTTGCCATATATTTTTTTCTTTCCATTCATCTTATATGCCCGGATACGAACATAATATTTTTTCTTTTTCAACTTCTTTATGATATGTTTCGTTTTCTTCGTCAGTATTCCTTTTTTATTCTTAAATTTTCGATTTGTCGCATATTGAATCTGATATCCGTCAGCACCGCTGACTTTTTTCCATTTGACAACTGCTTTTTTCTTTTTTTTGTTTTTCAACGATTTCCACGATACTTTTTTTATAGATGCCGTTTTATTATTATCTGTTTTTGAAACTGTTTCGGGCGTTGTGGAAGGAGCAGGTGATGATGTTGCTGACGGAATCACGTCCGACTCTTTATTCTCAGGTATCTTATACGTAAAATTCACCCTGAAAAATCCGGTAAGATCATCTGTGCCATTCCACTTTACCATATCAGATGATTTGTCAACGTCTGTTTCATTGCTTACTTCAATCTGAAAATTCTCTGAACCAAGAACCGGAACAAGATTAAGTGCTCTTTTTCCACCCATACTGCCGGTACGTGTCTTAATGTTTCCTCCATTAATATTAATACCGTTGTCTGCATACATCGGATACGCCAGAAAAGACCGCAAATCCAAATTACCGTTTTTAACGGTTATGGTTCCCTTTTCTGCCTTCAGACAGCACTCCGGCATATTGACTTCTTCCAAACCATATTCCATAATATTTAAGTTCCCGGTCATATCAATCGTTATATTCTTTCCCCATATGCCTTTTGAATTATCATAAATGGAAAGATTTCCGGAACCGGTTACGGTTATGTCATATAATTCGCCTGTCAAAACATTTTTGGGAGCATAAATTCCAATATCCAGAATTTCAGGCAGAGCCGTCGTCGGCGAATCAACCTTTTTCCCAATCTGATTCTCACCAATCAAAATTATTTTAACATCAGAAAATGCTTCTATCCCCGCAAGGTAAGTTGATTCATCTTCTTTTGTATATATTTGTGCATTATTTAACGTTATCACACCATCTTCGTAGTAAACATATCCACCGGATTCCGGCTTCTCCGTCGTCACATCTTCCGCACCGTTCGGAAGATAACTTCCGCTTGGCACGGTAAAGCCGCCAATACACACGTCGGACAAATCTTCCTCCTGAGCCGACACATTTGTGTGATAGAAAAAAAGCCACATCAAAACACCGGTTAATACGACCCCCATTGCAATTGTCAATTTACGCGATACACCCATATTCATTCTCCTCTTCTTCCTATTAATAAATGATATAGGATAATATTACTCAAAACAGATAAACATGTCAAGTTCTGCCGTTTTCTTGTCTTCACATTGCAGCGTCACATTGTCTTTTCCCCATTCTTTTCCAGTTTACATAACCATACATATCATTAAAAAAGAATACGACAAAACAGATAACAACAGACAGATAGGAAATATTCTCCGCAGCAGCCAGCATCCAGAGTATAATCAGGACAATATCATTGGCTGCATATCCGAGTGCATAATACGGGCTTCGACGAAAAGTAAGATAAACAGCCGCAAAACTTGTCGTCACAGAAATCGTACTCGGTATCATGTTTGCTGTCTTAAAATAATCCAATACAAAATAAAAGGCAAACGTTACGGCACCCGCCATAACCCCTAAAAAAATCCATTCCTTAAAAGACAGATGACGAATTTCAACCTCTGTCTTCTTTTTCTCATACGGATTACGAATCCAGACAATCATGGAAAAAACAGCCATTGGCATTGTCATTCCCAGATAGGTAATCATTTCGCCATAGTATGCAAATGTATAAGAAATAATGCCATAACAAAGGCTAAACAGTATCATCAGTAACTGCCCCACCCAATTTCCTTTTGCAGAAAAAATCAGGGATGTAACCCCAATCAGTGAAGCAGTTAAAGTCAAATAACCGGCTCTGTCAAAAAGAAAAAAAGATACCAGGATAGCCAGCATGGACCCCTTCCATAGCATCCATTCTCCTTTTGAAAAATATGATATAATCGTTCTTTTTTTTCCCATTCTTACACTCTCCTTCATAATAAAAATCAAAAAAGCACCCGCATACACATCTTCTATGACCTAACGATGTGTAAACGAATGCTCATCACATTCCTACCCGGTGGCAGTTTCTTTTCGCATTATATCATCCGTTTTTTTCTGCGTCAACAGGAATTTTTTGTATAAATACTTTGTTTTTACGCAAACTATAAGAGAATCTTAACAGAAGGGAGATATATATAAATGGAAGATGATTCAGTCAAACTGCTTCGCGAATGTAGTGCCGGTATTAAAATGGGGATTTCCTCTATTGATGATGTCATAGAAAATGTGCAAAACAAAAAGCTGTCCGGCATCTTAAAAGACAGCCGTGATATTCACTGTCGTTTAGAAAATGACACAAACAAAATGCTGTTAAGTTATCATGATGAGGGAAAGGATCCTGCGCCGCTCGCAAAAGCGATGGCAAAAATGAAAAGCACTCTGAAAAGCATGAGTGAAAATCCTGACAATGATATCGCAAGTCTTATCACTGACGGCTGCAACATGGGTATCAAATCACTGTACCGCTATTTGAATCAATATCCGGCCGCAGCAAAATCTATCAAAGACCTGGCCGGACAAATTATAGAAACGGAAGAAAAACTTCTCATAAAACTTCGCCCATATTTGTAAAGTCAAAAAAACATTACTGCAATTCCCAAAACGACCAGAATAACACCGGTTACCCGATTAAGGGTTTTCGGCTCTGCTTTATTTGCAAATATGGCAGCCACCCTTGCCCAGAAAAGTGTAAATATCACACATAAAATCCATACTGCAGGATCCGGCATGCCTCCTATGACAAAATGCGAAAGCGCACCGGTAAATGCCGTAAACGTCATAATAAATACACTGGTTCCCACTGCCGTTTTCAGCTCATATCCCAATACCGAAGTGAGAATAAGAAGCATCATCATTCCACCGCCGGCACCGACAAAGCCACAGATAAAACCAATAAACACCCCGCAGATAACAGACTGCAATGCACGTTTTTTTGATGAAACTTTTTCCATTGCCTCTTTCGTCGTCATAACAGGCCTTACTATAAATTTAACACCAAGAAGAAATGTCATAAAAACAGAAAAGCTTCCCATGGCTGTTGAAGGGAGAAGACTCGAAACATAGCTTCCCACTACTGTAAATATCAAAACACTCACCATCATAATTAAACCGTTTTTAACATCAAGGTTATCATTCTTCTTATACGTATATGCAGAAACAGCACTGGCAAGCACATCCGACGATAGTGCAATCCCAACCGCCATATAAGGATCCATACCAAGAAATGAAATCAGCATTGGACTAATTACGGCAGCTGCACTCATTCCGGCGAATCCGGTTCCCAGTCCTGCTCCCATACCTGCAAAAAAAGTTACCAATACCATATATAATATTGTCATATAAATTCATATCCTTCCTTTTTGTAAAATGTCTTCCGGCTACAATAGGGCATTATAACACAGGAAGAACATCATCTCAACCGATTTTTTCGTCATTTATAACGCATTCCCAATCACTAGCCAGGATTGTATAACTTCTAACTTATGCTTCTCATAACATTTTTCCATAACTGTTTTCTTATTTTTTTCAAAATGTATATTTACAAACTTATACAGAGGCGTTACAATATAAACATCAACTTATAACAAAATGATTGGAGGATATGAATTAATGTTGAATCAAAATGGAAAAAAGGTTTTAAGTGTTCTATTGTCATTTGCAATGATTTTTGGGTTTTTACAGTCATCTTCTGCAGATGCCGCCAAAAAAATCAAATTAAGTGCAAAGAAAGTCACGGTTAATGTAGGAAAAACCAAAAAAATCAGTGTGAAAAACACCAAGAAACAGGTAAAATGGTCCGTAAAAAAGGGAAAAAAATATGTTTCCCTGACGAAAAAAAAGAAAACAAGTGTAACAATTAAAGGAAAGAAAAAAGGAACTGCCGTTGTAACAGCTAAAATCGGTAAAAAGAAATTGAATTGCAAAGTAACGGTTAAAAAAACAGCGAAAAAAAATCCTACGGGAAATTTAACGGCAACGCAGACACCTAATGGTACCGGTACTTCAAATATGTCAAGTGCGGCTCCGACAAACAGCCCTGATGTCAATCCGTCACAGGCACCAAAAGCGGAGAAAGTAGAAAACATTGTGATTGACATGACCAAAATCAACACAACTACTTTTACGGCATCTCCGGCTAAAATTAATTTTGCTTCCCAGTTGGACAGCCGGTTTGATCTCAGTTATTTCAAGGAACTTGTCATCGGTTATGAACTGACCTTTGAGGGAGAAGACACTTCGAAAATGACAGGTGGTAAACTTTCACTGGCAGGAACAACAGATGATTTGACAGGATATGCAGACGGTTTAGCTCTTACATATGATATGATGCCGGGAAAAACCTCCGTAAAGATTGCATTGTCAAATCTTACCGGAAATGCAGCAGGCATCAATATCCAGCCTATGGATGCCGATGCCAACTACGGATGGCCGGAAACATTAAAATCCGTAACAATTACAAGCATTGAATTTATCGCAAAAGAAGACGCTGTATATGCAGCCGATGAACAGGGAAAACCAACGCCAAAGCCAACAACTGCACCTGAATTTGTATCATCTGAATTTGTTTATGAAGGCTTAGACAAAGACTGGATAAAGAACAATATTGACGATACTAAACCTGTTGTTGCCATCAGTTTTGATGATGGTCCGGGCAGCTACAGCGGATATGTTGATAACGGAATGAAAATCCAGAAAGCTTTAACCGCTGCCGGTGCTCACGCAACATTCTTCTATATCGGTTCTCATATTGAACATGACGAAGACTCAAGAAAAGAAGTTGAATCCGCATGGAAAGCCGGATTCGAAGTTGCAAACCACTCCTATGATTCAAACGGTTTAAACAGTGCCAGTGCTGACGTCGTAAAAGAAAAAATAGCAAAAACAGATGCATTGCTTACTGAAATTACCGGATACAGCAATTTCCTGTTCCGTGCACCAAATGTTGCTTACAGTCAGACAATGTCAGCCGTTATTGAAAAACCATTTATAGATGTTTCCATTTGGAGTCAGGATTATCAAAGTACAACCACGAAGGAAGATCTGGTTAACAATGTAATAAATAATCTTGCCGACGGCGGAATCATTAATATGCATTCGGTTCATGATAAAACAGCAGAGGCTGTACCGGAAATTCTGGAACAATGTAAAGACAAAGGTTACCAGGTCGTTAGTGTTTCTGAACTTTTTGCCATCAAAGGTAAAAAGCTGATGACGGGTGTAACATACTATAATGCACAATAACATACATTAATGTAAAAAAAGACATCAGGAATCATCATTTTTACGGATTCCCGATGTCTTTCTTTTTACCATTTCATCATAATGAATGCTTCAGCAAAAAATCAAGAAACCCTTCACATCCTTTTAGCACATCCTCGTATGTTCTGTCAAAGTTTCCTGTATACCATGGATCAGCAATATCTCTTTCAATATCACAAAAATGAAGCAGTTTGTACACCTTCCCATCCGGGTCGCCCCCCAGTATACGGTTCATATTTTTTATGTTCCACGAGTCCATACCGATAAAAAAATCATAGTCGTCATAATCTTTCCGGCTCAGCTGGCTGGCATAATGCGGAAAAAGCGGAACATTCATCTCTTTCATTTTCTGTATCGTTCCCCGGTGCGGCGGATTTCCTAACTCCTCTGTACTGGTAGCTTTGGAGTCGATAAAGAATTTCTCTGCAATTCCTCTTTGATTTACCATGTTCTGAAAAACAAATTGAGCCATGGTAGAACGGCAAATATTGCCGTGGCAGATGAAAAGTATTTTAATCATTGTTATCAATCTCCTTAATTTGCCTCGGAATGCCCTGTTTTGCAAGGGTTTCCGAGGATTTGTGAAATGTGTGATTTTGCTGACATCTTGGCAAAATAGGGCAAGATGGAGCAAGTTATTGCGGGCTGTTAGTAGTAA